>CAYQUF010000049.1:0-13294 GCA_964420595.1 uncultured bacterium | reverse complement strand
GTAAATTTTGGTTGAAATTTACCCCGCGATCGCCCTAGTTTGGTTCATCATAAAATTAACCCATTTTTATTAAGCGATCGAATTCAAAAATCACCATGAGCGATCGAACCCAATATCCCACCCAAACCCCAGTCGAAATTCCCTCCGGCTATCTCAATATCATGGGATACGTCGATGAATCGGAAGTCAACGGTCCGGGTTCGCGAGCCGTCGTCTGGGTGCAAGGATGCCAGCGAGAATGTCCCGGCTGTTTCAATCCCGCCTCTTGGTCGTTTGAAATCAATCAACTCATTTCGATTGACGAACTTGCCGATAAAATCCTCAGCAATCCCAAAAACCAAGGCGTCACCTTCTCGGGAGGAGAACCGTTTTGGCAAGCTCCCGCCCTCGCCCGACTCGCCGCCAAATTAAAATCCGCCGGACTCAACGCCATGTCCTTTAGCGGCTTTACCCTCGACGAATTGCGATCGCCCAACGCACCGCCGGGATCGCAAGCACTCCTCGACCAACTCGATATCTTAATCGACGGTCCCTACGTCGAATCCCTCGCCATCAACCAGCCCGATTCTCCCGTTTCCTCGCGCAATCAAAAAGTCCGAATTTTCAACCCCGACTTTGAAGATAAAGTCACTTGGGCAAGCGATCAAATCGAAATTCACGTCCTCAAAGACGGCAGCCGCATTGTCACCGGCTATCGCGGACAAATGAACTTAGCCGATCGCTAACCCAATCGTTTCTTTAAGGATTCGAGAACGTATTAATTTCCCCATTGCCGATATGTCGTCCCGGTACCCGACGCGGTAAGGCAGTGGGGGAATTATTATTCGGAAATTGCTGGTAATTTGGATTGGGCGAGGCGTTATTGGGAAACTGAGAATTCGGCGTTTGCTGATTCAACTGCTGCGGCGAATTCGGCGAACTCGTCCCCGCTGCATTGGGCGTCGGAACGCCGTAATTAGTATTGAAACCATTGGAATTGTTCGTCGTCCCGTCGGGATTGGGCAAGAACGATGGATTGTTCGGCGCGACATTTGGGGCGATTGGCGCAGTCTGAGGCGTGGTGCCATTGGGATTGGCGTACGGATTGGGATAAGCATTGGGATTGTTGCTTCCGTACGGCGCGATTCCCGTCTCATTTCCGGCGTTCGGAGATTGAGCGTTCGGATTGTTACCGGGATAGGCATAGGGCGAGACTCCCCCATTCGGGAGTGGGTTTGCCGAATTTTCCGCTTGCGGTGCGGTTGGTGCGGGCGGACGCCCCAGCGAATTACCGAAGGAATTATTAGTGGAATTCGCCGACGTCCCGGAATTCGACGTTCTCGCACTTTCGAGTAAATATCGCTGTAGCGGACTCATCTGCGCGTCGGAATCTTCAGACTCCTGGGTTTCGGTGGCGAGAAAGTTATTGTCGAGCAAGCCTTCGATCGAGGTATCCGACGCTTCGTTCCCTTGGTTGTCCTGGGGCATGAAATTCGCAAACAGGTCAACGCTGTTGGACTGCTCTAGCTGCAACGAGGGCAAATCCGGTGGAGCCGAGTCGCTTCCGTTCGACGACGAATCGAGGAGACTGTCGATCGCGGGGGTTTGCGATCGCGATTTTTGCAGTTGCTCGAACAATTTCTCATTTTGCTCGGCACTCGGCGGCGGCGCGATCGCCCCAGGGTTCGCCTGCTGTTCCGAGAGCAGTTGTTGCAGCACGTCGGAACTGTCGATATCAGCCGCGATCGCCCGTGCTTCTGCATCGTACTCGCCCGAGAGTTCGGAATTTCCCCCGCCAAGGTCGTCGCTGAAGTCAAATTTGGTCAAAATGTCGGGGTTGCGCCAAGCTTCCCACGCAAACCAAACCATCGCTACTAACACGATCGCCGAACTCCAAACCGCAGGGCGCGCGAGGGGACGGAGTTGGGCTTTAATATGGCGGACTGAGGCAGGTAAATGATGGAGTGACATAATTTTCGGTGCAGCAATCGCGCTTCACAATAAAATTCCGATAATCGTCTTAGATATAACAGTCTTATAGCAGGTTTGAGGAGAGTGCGATACACCTCGGTTGGGTAAAGGCAACGGGCAACCCGAGGAGGTATCTCATCAAGGGTGGAAATCCTCTAGTTCGATCTTAACGGCAAATTTGGCAATTGTTACCCCATCCCCCCATTTCTTTAAACTCGACCCGCTCGAAGTTTATTTTCGATAAAGATCGCATCCTAGCGAGCGGCACGCAGCAACAAAAAGCCACCAAAGAACAATCCGACGAGCGTGGGCAGCCATCCCGCCATCCACGGCGCGATAACCCCGCTCAAGCCCAGAGCGTCGCCAATCGACATCAGCAAGTAATACGTAAAGATCGTCAACACGCTAATCCCGAATCCCGTGGCTTTACTGGTGCGCTGCGGTTTCGTTCCCAACGTCGCGCCCAACAAGCCAAATGCCACGCAAGCGAAGGGAAGGGCAATTTTCTGTTGAATCCGAATTCTTAACTTGCGAACTTTTTTATCCCGTCCGCTCAGTTTCAACACCTCTAAATGATTTAAAGCTTGCACGATATTCATTTCGCCGAATTTTCGCTCTTGGGCGGCAAAATCGAGGGGCGCTCGCGGTAACTGCAAGCGTTGGTGTTTGAAGCGGACGATTTTACGCGCTTCCCCTTGGCGATCGACAAAATAAATCGTTCCGTTAAAGAAATCCCAGTTATTTTGTACGGGATTCCAAGTCGCAGTTTTCGCCAGGATGAGCTGGTCGAAACCGGGTTGGGAGCGATCGATGATGGTTAAATCGATCATGCGCTCGCCATCGAACTGTTCGGCGTAAAACAGGCGGTTGAGGACGTCTACCTCTTCGCCGTCGGATTGCTCGATTTCGCGAAATTCGGGATAGATAATATTGCGTTCGCTCAGGATATTCGTTTCGTTTTTTAAGGCGCGATCGAGGGTCACCGACGCTTCGTAGCGGGTCGCCGGAACCACCAATTCGTTGAAGGTAAAATTAATGCCGGTAATCAACAACCCTACCGCAATTGCTGGGGCGACCAACCGATACACGCTTACGCCACAACTGCGCAGTGCGATCGTTTCGCTATCGCTCGACAGCCGCGAATAACCGATTAACGTCGCCAGCAGCATCGCCATCGGCAACGATAGGGAAATATAGTAAGGAAGCTGGAGGAAAAAGACCTTCAGGGCGATCGCCAAGCTGATATCCGCATCGGTCAGTTGTCGCACCAGGTCGAAGACGGTTCCGATCGCCACGCCAATGGACGAAAAAGCCCCGACGCCGAATAAAAACGGTGCGATCAGTTCTCCGATAATGTAGCGATCCATAACGCCGACTCTCGGCAGCACCCGAGTCAGCGGATCGATCGCTTTCGCTAAGCTAAATACCATATTCAATCAAGCCGATCGCGCCCATTGTTGTTGTTGCTGGCACTGTTGCAAGCGGTGCATATGCTCGAATAACCACCAGCAATATTCTTCGGGCAAACCGCACGTCACGGCACCCCGCAACACTACATTAAAATACCAGTCGTTGGGGGCGATCTCCCGAGGTAATTTGTCCACCACCACGTAAGTGCGCACGTTGCGATAAATCGTCCCACCCCGACGGACTTCTACCGACTGGCGGCGATATCCTCCCTTGGGGACTTCTTCCCGTTCGTCGAGGCGATCGCTCAATCGCCAGGGAAGCCGGTACAGGACGCCATGAACGCGAGCGTCGGGATCGGGGACGACATCCAGGACGCCGCAATTGCGACGCTGCGATCGCCGATAAAATCCCAACCGATACCCCTCCAAGGTGGCAACCCCAACGGCATACTGGCAAGTATTCTCGCCTAACGTCCGCTGCAAGTCCACCGGACACATGCACGAACCGTAGGCAAAATAATGAAAGGTCGGCTCGTGAATGGCTGGCAATTCCTGAAAGCACGATACGTCCCCACCGGACGCGCGGCGCGATCGCGGATCGAGCGGACAATCAAAATGGTTGCTCATCAAAACCTCCTGAAGCTAACCCCCATCCCGAAACTGGGAAGGGGGACGAAGACACCCGTTGGCGCGATCGGCAGGCGGTATGTCTGGATACAGCGATCGCCTGCCAGGATTTTTTATTCTAATCTTTCAATTGGCAGTTGAGGTTAATATACCATATCCCGACCGACAAACCGGGGATTAAAAGGTCAGGGTTTGCTGGCACTCCCGTCAATTTTGACCGTCGCACCCGATTCGTCCGTGCGGTAGACCCACTCGCGATTGCCATTCGCCACCGTCACCTGCCAGCCTTCCACCAACGCTTCGGTACAAATTTGTCCGGGAGCAGGCAGTCCCAAACAGCCATCCGACCAAATTTCGGGCTGCGCGCGTTCGATGCGAAACGCACTCTCGGGCAATTTGGCGCGTTGGGCGAGATCTTGCAATACCGCCTTCGACACCGACTCGGGGAGGGCATCCTGGGGACTGTCCGCCAGACGCAACACGTCACCCCCCAGGTCGCTGCGATAGACCCACTCGCGATCGCCATCGGACACCACGATTTCCCAGCCTTCCGTCAGCACCTGAGCGCACATTTCTTCCGGTTGCGGCAATCCCAAACACGCATCCGACCACGTTTGACGGGTCGCCTCGGTGACGCGGAGTTTGCCAGGGGGAATGTCGAGCCGTTCGGCGAGGTCGCGACGGACGCCAACCGCCAGGGGAAGCGGAAGTTCCTCCTCAGAATCGACAGATTGAGCGATCGCGCTGGGAAATGGGGGAGATGCCGCGATCGCCGCGTGGGTGAATGGAATGCACCAACACAATAGCGTTGCCAAAGCAAAAGCAGTCTTGGACATGGCGTATTGAAATTAACTTGCGGGTTCGTTTATTCACCTCAGACGGCGAGCGCTATCTCAAGGTGCCTTTAAATCCAAGGTTACCGTTTTTTGAGAAAACGCAGAATGGTAAACGAAAATTGAGTCATTCCCCGCAGACCGCCAATGGTTGAAAAGTTGCGCAAGGGTCGAAACACTTCCGCCATCATTTCCGGAACCACTTTATTGGGAGGTAAATCGCCGTTTTCATTTTCCCGGACGAATTTAAGCGTGTGAATCGCATACAACCCAATCGCAAATGCCAGGGCGAAGAAAAAATCCCAATGTTGCAAGTCCAGCGTACGCATCACCAGCGATTCCCCCGGACTCGTCCACTGGAGTTTGAGCGCCAACTGGCGGTAGGCAAAGAAATCGGCAAACTGTCCGCCCAAAATGGGCGCGATGCAAGCCGCCATCGAACTGACAAATGCAGACGCCGCTAAATAGCTCGTGGCTTGTCCGCTCGGCGCGAGTTTGATCCCGATATTCCATCCCGCCAGAGTAATGCCAGGGGTCGCAATGCCAATCAGAACGTGAATTGCCACTAACATTGGAATCGTCCAACCGTGTTTGTCCGGGAGCGTGGTAAACGTCCAAGCCAAGGTACAGATCGTGAAAATCGTACAACTCACATTCAAAATCGCTTTATTGCCATAGCGGTCTAATTGTTGCCCGAACAGTGACAAGAACGCGATCCCCATCAATTGACTCAACACCCGCATTTCAATGGCGAACGACATCTCCAAATTCAGGGTTTCGAGCATATACACCACGAAAAAAGGCGCGGCTAGATTCATCGAGAAGTTCCACAATCCCCAGAAAATAACGTAATTTCTGAAGTTAATATCGCCAAACGGATGACCGAGCATCCGGACGAGATCGGGAGAGGTTGCAGGGGAATGCATTCTCGGTTCGGGAACGCGACCGAACAGATAAATGCCCGAAATTCCGGCGATAAACCCCAAGAGAAATAACACCGAATAGCCGGATAGTGCTTGAGTCGGCGAGTTTTGTACCCATTGATAGATATAGTATCCCGCCGCCAAACTCAACAGGACATCCGTACCGTAAATCAGGCTCATGCGTTTGGAAAATATCGTTCCGAGTCGGTGTTTGGGCACTAGATCCCGCATCCAGGAATTCCAACTGCACGCCGCGATCGCGCTGAAACTGGCGTGGAAAAATAGCGCTAAAATTAGCGTTTGCAATTGAAACCTCGGCAAAAACGGAACGATCGCCATCGCCAACAGAAACAGGCGGCTAATCGTTCCAGCATAGATAAAAATCGAGCGGCGAACGCGATACCATTCCACCAAATAAGTGGCAGGGAGTTGCAGCATTTGGCTCAACAGGGGAATTGCCGCTAAAATCCCGATCGCCAAATTGGACGCACCGAGTTGTAAGGCAAAGTCGATGAGGAAGATGCCCCCCGTTAAGGTCACCATTGCTTGGCTGGTAAAACCATCGAGGAGCAGGACTTTTAACCCCGAATCGACTTCTGAGGAAGTCAGCGTATCTCGAAGGGGAAATTTCATAGTCAATTGAGACGTGGCGAGAGAATTCAGGGGAAGATGTGCCAGTCAGTAGACGATTTGGCAGCGCGATGCGATGCAACCGGAATACAGTTAACTACAGACTATAGCTTAATTTTTCCCTAAGATTTGCCAAAACGACCAATAAAACGATCGGTTCTCAAACGCGCAATGGTGTCGGGAGAATTTCCTCAGAACGGCAGGCGAGAAGCGTCCAACAAGAGCTTTGATTTCGATCGCCCACCGGGAAGCTAATTCCGCAAATTTACGATCGCTAATTATCCGAGATTGAAGCCGAGTCAGTAGATTCTGGGGAAGACGGCGAACGAGACGCCAGCGCAAAGATTCCCAACGCGATCGCTGCCAGAATGACCCCTCCAGTGGCGAGGACGATTGCCCAAGTTTTGGGTTCCCAATCGGGCAGAATCCCCGGATCTTTTTCGGGTAGCTCGCCGAACAATTGTCGCCATTCCGCAATCGATTGAGGGCGATCGCTCGGTTCCAACGCCATCCCTTTAACAATTGCCGTTTCCAGGCGATCGTCAATCTTAGAATTGAATTCTTTGGGAGATGCCAACTCCGCCGTCCCCCGTTGGCGATCCAGCGCGCTTGGCGGAACCTCTCCACTCACCCAAGCATACAAGGTTGCCGCCAGAGAATAAACGTCCGTAGCAGGAGTCAATTCGCGATCGCCTTCGTAAATCTCAATCGGCGCAAATCCATCCGCCGCCGCCTGCATCGTCGAAAGTGCGTGGACGCCGCGAGCCAGTCCGAAGTCAATCAGCACCACCTCCGAGCGTCCCTGTCGCCGCATAATATTGGCAGGTTGGATATCGCGATGCAACAACCCCCGTTGGTGAGCGGTTTCTAAAGCATCGCACAACTGCCGCAAGTAGTACAGTGCTTTCGGGATCGACATCTTGCGACCGAGACGGCGATCGAACGGGACGCCGCGAATGTATTCGGTCGCCACGCACCAGCGACCGTCGTGGGTGAAAATGCTTTCAACCTTAACCGCGTGAGGGTGCTGGCATTTCGCCAGCTTGACTAAATCGTTCCCGTATTCCTTCTGAAGTGTCTCGCCATCCTGCGACGAGAGCGATCGCAACAGTTCGTCGTTCGGGGTTTTGACAATGCGTCGCTTGCGGTACTCGTTCCCCACGCGATACGTAATGCCATAACGTCCGCGTCCGATTTCCCGCTCGACGATGTACTTGCCATTTTGTAGCGATTCCCCTGGTCGTAATGCCACTCCTGTCGCTCCCAAACACCCTGGTTCAGTTTGCCACGGTCTATTGTGCCACGATTGCGATCGCACCGCGCCCTAGAAACAGAGTTTGTCCGGTCGCCAAAGGGAAACTCGAAGAGCAGACTGGTGACGTACTCCCGACACCGATGCAAGCATACGGTGCGGGCTTCTCCCACCGGAAGTGTTCTACCACTGGCTACCGGGTTCGAGCTTTTTATAGTGAGGAAGACGCCCAGCCCCACTGTTGAAATTGTTGGTCTCCACGCGGGAGGCTTGCCTTGAAAATCCCTATTTTGCGCTTTCCAGTAATCGTGTTCCGGCTGTGGGTGTCTACACTGTCGCTTGGCAGGGGATGCCGTAGAAATGCCGTCTCTTTAATTGCGGCACGTATGTCAATTTTACCAGATTGGCGGTTGCTCGTCTCCCCTCTCCGCCGCCACGCCATCGCTTGGCATAGCTTCGAGGGGGACTCGCAGCCGCCCCGCTTTCATCCCGTCACTCGCCTTCGGCAGAGTGCGGGGCTTTCGCGGAATAGCTAAAAATATCGAGCGCGATCGCCGATCGCGCCCGTCTTATCCGATGATGTAGAGAATATCCAGTCGGGTTATACGACCTCGACCAACTCGATATCGAAAACCAAATCCTGTCCGGCTAAGGGATGATTGGCATCCAAAGTCACCTTAGCATCCGACACGTCAGTGACGATGACTGGAATTGTCTGATTGTCACCCTGGCGAATTTGCAACTGCTGACCGACCTGCACGTTCAAATCCGAAGGAATTTGCTGGCGGTCAACCGAAACGACCATTTCCGGGCGATGGTCGCCGTAAGCCTCTCCGGCGGGGATATTCGCAACTTTCGAATCGCCAGGAGACATTCCAACCACGGCTTGCTCGAAACCGGGGATCACCCGTCCTTCCCCAATCGAAAATTCAATCGGCTCCTCGCGTTCGACCGAGGAATCGAAGACCGTTCCGTCTTGCAATTTACCGGTATAGTGAACGCGAACTTTGTCGCCTTGTTTGACAGATTCCATAAATACTTCCTAGTGATTTCCACAATGCCAGTGTATAAGTGGATCTCGGAAATTGCGAACCGCGATCGGATTATCTTTAACAAGTCGCCGAAAAATGCTCGCTACAGGGCGATCGCCTCCGATCGAAGCGGCTACGAGTTGAGATAGTAACTGCGCGTTCCCTTGGCTTCCATCGCCTCTCCCAGACGGTGCAAGGCATGGATATACGCCGCCGTGCGCGGGGGAATATCGCGATCGCAGGCGATGTCCCAAATCTTCTCCGTCTCCGAGACCATCTTTTGCTTCAGGCGATCGCTCACTTCATCCGCACTCCAATACAAGCCGCTGCGATTTTGCAGCCACTCGAAATAACTGACGGTCACCCCACCCGCATTCACCAGGATATCGGGAAAGACGCGAACCCCCTTTTTGGCTAAAATCGGATCGGCTGCCGAGGCGATCGGTCCGTTGGCGACCTCAAAAATAAATCGAGCTTGGACATTCTCGGCGTTCTTCTCGGTAATTTGATTTTCCAACGCCGCCGGAATCAATACATCCACGTCGAGTTCCAACAGTTGCTCGTTGGTTAACACCTCGTGTTCGACAATATTGCAAACGCTCCCGGCGCAATACACCGCTTGAATGCCGCGATTGGCTTGCTTGAACTGGCGAATGCTGGGAATGTCGAGTCCCTGTTCGGCATAAATCGCCCCTTTCGAATCGCTGACCGCAACGACCTTGTACCCCGTTTGTGCCAGCAGTTGTGCCAAAACGCCCCCCGCATTGCCAAACCCTTGGATGGCGACGGTGGTAGTTTCGGGTTTGCGATCGTATTTCGGTAAAAGCGTTTGAATCACGAAAAATGCTCCCGTCGCCGTTGCCGTTTCTCGACCTTGGGAGCCGCCGATCGCGATCGGTTTTCCCGTAACGATTCCGGGGGTAAACTTGCGCTTAATCGTACTGTAGCGATCCATCATCCACCCCATAATCATCGGGTTCGTATAAACGTCGGGAGCGAGGATATCTACATCCGGACCGATAAAGTCGGCAATTTCGTTAATATAACTGCGGCTCAAACGCTCCAATTCAAATTTCGACAGTTCTTTCGGATTTAGCGTAATTCCCCCTTTCCCGCCGCCAAACGGTAAGTTTAAGGCAGCGGCTTTGAACGTCATCCAAAATGCCAGGGATTGCACTTCGTCGAGGGTGACGTTGGGATGGTAGCGCACGCCGCCTTTGGTCGGACCGCGCGTATCGTCGTAGCGGACGCGATAGCCTTGAAACACCCGCAGCGATCCGTCGTCCATGCGAAGGGGAACGGAGACGTTCAAACTCGCCTTGGGATATTTCAATCGCTCGATCGCGTCGTCGGAGAGATCGACGTATTTTAAAGCGGCTTCCAAGCGGTGGCTGGCATCGGTAAATAATGGATTGGACATGGTAGTTTAGGGGGATGGGAGTAGGGGGGGGATAGGGAGAGTTGACAGGGCGATACTTAATAGAATGGCGGATCGGTTGGATTTATTTCCCCTTGGCATCCCTGCTTCTTATCTCTCTATAAGGATTTTCTCAGAATTCATGGTTATCCTAGCGGGTGCGTGACAGTTCGATACACTCGATGCAATTTTTCGGTCAACTTTCCCGGCGAATCCATCGCCTCCTCGACTTCAACTCCTTACAAGTCCGGCTGACGGTCGGGATTGTCGCTGTGTCTACCGTCGGGTTGGGAGGGGTGGCGATTTGGACGAGTTGGAAGATGCAGAATCTGCTGGTTTCGACTCACAAGCACAACGTCCGCTATATTGCCGATCGCTTTCCAAACGACGTGGCGCACTACAGTCAAGACCGACCGGCGATGGCGGGATTGCAACCGGCGATCGATAATTTAACCGCCGAAAACGTGCTGCTGTGGGTGAAGCGTCCCGATGGCACGATCGCGGCGCAGTCGATGGCGTTAAAGGGGCGATCGGACCGCACCAGCGAGGCATTGCAAGCCATCCCCAGAGGACAGATTTTGCCCCAAGTCCATCACATCAACGATCGCTATTTTATTCTCTGTAGCAGCCCGCTGACGGTCAAGGGGATGAATTTGGGCTACCTGTACGTGGTGCAAGACATTACCAGCGATCGCACCATGTTCGCCGGAATCGTCCGCAGTTTAAGCCTAGCCAGTCTCGTGGCGATCGTGTTGCTCGCCTGGGCGATCGCCGATTACGTGCGCCGCTCCCTCTCTCCCCTCCGCCAGTTGAGCCAACGGACCGAAACCATTTCCGCCGACGATTTGGGGCAAACTCAAATGCCCTTAGACCACGCGCCGACGGAGGTGCGCGAGTTAGCCAATACTTGCAATATCATGCTGGATCGCCTGTCGCAATCGTGGGAACAACAGCGCCAATTTGTCAGTAACGTCTCCCACGAACTGCGCACGCCGCTAACCCTGGTGTCCGGCTATCTCCAAAGTACCCTGCGACGCAGCCGCAACCTGAGCGAACCCCAGCGAGAAGCCCTCGAAATTGCCGCCAGCGAAGCCGATCGCACCATTCGCCTCCTGCAAGATTTGCTCGATTTGGCTCGCGCGGATCGGGGATATTTGCCCGTTCGAGTCGAACCGGTGGCGTTGAACGAACTCGTCGGCGAAATTGTCAGTATGGCACGGCAATATAGCAATCGCAACATTGACTTGTCCTTCGAAAATGAGGCGATCGCGGCTGAAGCCGATCCGAACCGATTGAAGCAAGTTTTGCTCAATTTAATTGACAATGCCGTAAAATATTCTCCCGCTCCCCAACCGATAACGGTCATGGTAACCCGTAGCGATGGCGACGCCGTCATGCAAGTTCGCGATCGCGGCGAAGGCATTCCCCTGGCGCAACAAACGCGAATTTTCGAGCGATTCTACCGCTGCGACGAAGACCGATCTCGCTCTACCGGGGGGACGGGATTGGGATTGTCAATTGTCAAAACCCTAGTTGAAGGAATGGGGGGCAATATTTCAGTGCGATCGAAGTTAGGCGAAGGAAGCGTTTTTACCGTAACGTTACCATTAGCTAGCGAACCAGCGTTATCGGGCGATCGCGTAACGGTGCATGGCGGTTCTGTCAATCCATCGAGCCAAGCGAGTCAACCTGCGGGTTAACAGGTGGTTAAATCCAGCGAGATCGCGTTTTTCTACGCCCCATCGGCGGATCGCTCCTTTTCTGTCCCCTTTTTAAGAGCAAAGCGTTCGACAATCTCGAAAAAAATTCCTAAATTTTCGTTTTCACCTTTAATTTCGACGCAGGATGAATTCTCCTGGCTGGACAAGCGGGACAAACCGACCTATGATTGCAGAAAAAGGTCAGTCGTCGATTTCTGTCGGCGAGCATTTTTTCTGGACGTACAAAGACCTTCGTAGGATTGCTCTGGAATTCCCGCACCTGAGTTAGTGGGAGAGTTGTGTCAACCCCTCAAGTCATATCCTTACACTTGTAAGATTAATTTGTCATGAAAGTAACCTCAAAACACATCGAATCTGTTTACGACCAAAGCAATGCCGTTCAACATTACTTATCCAAAAATCGCCGAGACGGAGTTAAAGTCGAATGGGAAGAGCCGTTTACGTGTTCGGTATTCAAACAGGCGATCGCGGCGTGCCGCAAACAGAAGGGAGAAACGTTAAAGGTTATCGATGTCGGTTCGGGAACCGGTGATGGGTATGTTTTGCTGTCGAAGCTATTCGCAGAAGACCCCGAAATCGGCAACCGTTACGATTTAGACTACTTGGGTGTGGATATCAGTCCGCAAATGGTCGAAGCTGCTGGCGAACTCTATGAGGATCTCGACAACGTTCGATTTAAATGCGCCGACATTCGCACCACCCATTTCGACGAAGCTTTTGATGTTTATCTCGCTTGTGGCGTTCCTTACTCTCATCTAACCCACGACGAGTTATTCCAAGCGATCGAAACAATTGCCGAGAACACGATCGAAAATCATTCTCGGTGTGCCGTGGTTGTGGATGTCCTGGGACGCTACAGTATCGAATGGACGCCCAAATGGGAAGAAAGCCGTTGGGACTACTGCATGAGCTTTTTCCACGGCGAAGGAGAAGCCGAACCGACCTGGATGAGCTTTTACTGCGACACTCACTTAAAAGAAATCGCACAGCAGGCGGCTGAAAAAGCTGGCTGTCCGATTGAAAAATTTGGGTTTTTCGATCGCTCCATTATGGTCGGACGCCATACCTCAACCCAACACTTTAACCCAGAATTGCCCCAGTATCGCAACCTGGTCAATTCTTTGCTCGACCCCTCCCAAAAGACGGACTTAAGCGAACTCACCTTCCAAATCGGGTTGGGATCGGCACCCGATCGCGTCTTGGAATTCTTCGATCGATTTTCGGGTTGCTGGAACACGTTGGTCAGCGACGCTGCCGACTTATTGGGCGAATCTTTGAATGTAGATCGCGTTGAATTGCCCCCTGAATTTCAAGGATTTAAGGCAGACGCCGCCGCACAATTGCAACAGATTTCCGATCCAGATCGGAAACGGCAAAAAGTCGAATCGATGCTGGCTCAAACGTTGCGAAAATTGGAAGCAACGCAGCAACCCGGCTATGGCGTCGGTCACGACCTGTATGGGGTAATCTGGTTCGATGCTACCGGACTCTAACGGTTAAC
>CAYQUF010000048.1:12504-27886 GCA_964420595.1 uncultured bacterium | reverse complement strand
CCCCTCAACTGCAATCCTCCGAGTGGGTCGAAAGCCTCCAAGCGATGGGATTGGAGTGGATCGTGAAACCGCGATCGCACTGGCACGACTTTAGCGATCTCGACGCGGTACTCGCCGTGCGCCGCTTTCAACCCGAAAACGATCCTACCTGGGCAGACGTACAAGGCGAGTGGAAACCCGCCACCAAACTGTACAACGCTTGGCAAGCTGGCGTTCCGGCGATTCTGGGACGCGAACCCGGTTTTCAAGAGGAACGTCGCACGCCCCTCGATTACCTTGAAGTCGATTCCCTCGAGCAAACCCTAGCCGCTTTAGAAACATTAAAACAAGATGTGACGCTGCGACAGGAGATGGTGCGAAATGGCAAGCTGCGCGCCCGCGATACCGTGGCGGAAGTTCGGGTTCGCCAGTGGCGAGAATTTTTACTCGAGGTTGCCGTTCCCGCCTATTGGCGCTGGCGTCAGGCTTCGCCGCTGGTGCGACAGGGGTTCTTCGCCCGACAGTATTGGAGCTACAAATCGAAAGCGTGGTGGAGGCGTTTAGCAGGTTCCTAGCCCGACCTCCACTGGAGAGGAAGGAGGCGATGCGGAAAACGCACCCGATCCGATCGCCTCCCCGAAAGTGCGGTTCGATATTGCCGTTAAGCCGCTAAACTCTCTCGACTCAACGGCACCAAATCGCCTTGCTTCGTCCAGCCGAGGAGCATGGGCTCTTGTACTCGAATGAGTTTGCCAGTTAGGGCACAGTGTTCTTCCTTCTGGGCAACTGCCTCCATACTGGCGCGGATGTCGGATCTTGAAAATTGGGGCTTGTAATCGCCGCAAGTATATTGCACGTAATTCCAGAGGATATCGCGAATGAGCGCTTGATATCCCTGATTGCCCGATAATTCTTTCAGTCTCTCTTTGAGATCCCGTTCGAGACGGATACTCGTCACTTCCATTTCCGTAGTGGGCTTACGAGCGATCGCGGGCATAGTTTTTCTCCTTGAATGGGTAGACAGTCTTTGTACTATCAGTGTAGTATGTTAGCAGTCAGATTGAAAGAGTTGGTGAATTTGGTGAACTGTCTTCCAAGATTTGGTTTTAGCGCCTCGATCGCACCGGTTTCGACCCCCTGGGGCAAATTGCCTGCCAGCGGGCGAGAGAGCGGCGCGTCCGAGTTATCGAGCGCGATCGCCAAGTTTGGGAATGGTCGGATTTATTCAGCTTTTGTATACTCCGAGATAAACGCGCAGTTTCAATTTAATTGGTTCCATCCGAGCGATCGCTCGCTCGATCTCCAACTATCAAAATCCCGAAGCGGGAGGTATAGGTACGCTAGCGCTATACCGATCTAAGGCAAACCGTTTGCAAGAACCCCCGCTCCCGACCCTTGGAAGTGGGGGTTCTCTGTATTAAGGAGTTTCGTCGTGACCAGTGCAATCGATGTTTTAAGGCAATCCGTTGTCGTCTTTTCGCAAAATTACTTACCCATTACTCGCGTGAACGTCAAACGGGCGATCGCCCTGCTCGTCACCGGGAAAGCCGAACCGTTAGAATTAACCACTCCCCTCTCCCTGTGGCAAGTGCGTTCTCCCAATTTAATTTTGGAGGTGCCCGAACACATTCGCTTGAAATACGCCGGAACCGAACGCATCTGGAAAGTCCCGCCCGTCAACCGTCGGGAAGTCTTGCGCCGCGACGATCGCACCTGTCAGTACTGCGGTAGCCGCAAGCATTTGACCCTCGACCACGTCATCCCCCGTTCCAAAGGCGGTCGGCACACTTGGGATAACGTCGTCACCGCTTGCAGCGCCTGCAACGCGCGTAAAGGCAATCGCACCCCCGCTCAAGCCCACATGACCCTGCACACCCAACCCAAAGCGCCCATTCACCCGGCGGTTGCCTTTGCCGAACAATTTTGGCGCGATCGCCAAGAAGAGATCTAAACGCCTGCCGCTTAGCCCTCTTCTCTCCCTCTAGCCGCTCGTTTCGGGAGATCTATCGTTCATGCTCAAGTTTACTTACAGCGAAACTCACGTGCGACTCGATCGCCTGGTCGTTTCGGTCGAAGAATTGGTCGCGCAACGGGCGATTGTTGCCCTGCGTGCGGGTGAAAGCCTGTTGGTCGAACCCAGCTACGCCGCTTTTCTGCTCCCGAACGATCGCGATCGGCTTGAGGCACTAGAAGCAGCAATCGAGAGCGATCGCGCTGAGGATATGGAACTGTGCGTCGCCGATACCGAATTCGTCGAACTCAGCTTGCGCGGGACTTGGATCGCCGTCAATGCCGAAACGGCTGAAGGTATCTTCATCGCCACCCTCTCGCCAGCGTGCGAATTGCTGCTGCTGAAACTGTGGCAAGCCGCTTACGTCAGCGTATCTTGACCGCGTTCGCGAAGCGTGTCCCGTAGGGACGTATCGCGGGGTTGGATTGTCCGACCCCGCACCCCCGATCGCTCACTTTTCCACGAGAACCGTAATATAGTCTGACTCTGTTGACCAAACTTTGCGATAAGTGCCGCTCTGAAGCACCATCGTTTCCACAGATGCCTCGTCGCTCTTTCTAACTGCAATCATGGCACAGGGATCGAAGTTTTTATGGGGATATTCCTCAGATTTTGGCTGAGAGAGATTGTCAGAATGTAGAAAATGCTGAAATTGAATCGTTTGACGGCTTTGCTGCTGTAACAGAACCCAGAATGGGTATTCCCAATACGTTCCAGAGACGATCGGCGTTCCTCCCAAGGATAAGCCAATCCGATCGCAGTTTTGTCGCGCGACAAAGTCAGCCGTGGCAAAATAGGGTTCTTTTAAGTGAGGGCGATTGGTAAAGTACAGTTCGTTCCGACTCGTATTAAATATATTTTGTTCGGCAGCAATCGGTCTGAATTTATTCTCAAACACGAAAGGCGTTGACGAGACCAGCAACAAAACAGCGGCGATCGTGGCAATATGGCGGTTCCAACTATAGATGGCAACCCGTCCGACAACAGGCGCAAATAGAACAAACAGCGACAGATGATGGCGGCTCTGATAGGGTTGAACTTTGAGCATCCAGCAAAGCAGCAAAAATCCGCCAATTGAGGCGAGGACGTAACCGACTAGATCGCTCTGTTTTCTTAATCGTTGATTCAATAAAAATGAAATTAAGACGATAAATATTAAAAAAAATTGGAGTGGGTTACCTGCCACATTTTCGTCAAATGATAAACCGGGAACTTGATACGAATCGTGCGGCCACGTCGTTCTCGGATCGTTCGTGCTAACTCCCAAGAACGAATGGATAATTTTAATTAGCTTTTGACTGATTCCCGTGATAGGAGTAATCAACTCTTGCAGCCCTAAATGTCTGACAATATCTAGATGAAGCGATAAATTTCTAATAATATTTGAGATCCAAGTCGATAGACTGTACACTTCCATTTTATAATCTACCGAATACTCAGCAACGGATATTGGGTTGCCATACAAACTGAAGTTGCGCGTATAATGTCCCAAGTTCAGGGTAAAAGCGATCGCGCCAATCATAATCAATGGTTTCCATAGTTTCCAGCCTAAAGACTTTCCTTTAGCAATGCAGAACCAAATCATTAAGGGTAAGGCATAAATATAACCAGAACTCTTGGTAAAAACTGCCAATCCCAGGCTAGCACCAATCGTTAAAATCAAATAATTTGGAATTTTGCGATCGCTCAACGATACCAGAAGATAATACGCCAGACAGACCAGCCAAAATGCCACTGCATAATCATTTTGAGTGCTAGAGGCTTGTAGAATTCCCATCGGAAGGGTGGCGCAAAATACAGCCGCAAAAATTTGACCGCGACGATTAGTCCCGAGCTGTTTTGCAATGAGCGAGACCCCAAAAATACTGCCAACCATACTCAACCATTGCACTAAATTTGCCCAGCGATCGCTTCCACTCAAAATCTGCAAATGCATGATGATAAATTCAGCCAATGGCGGGTGAACTAATTGAGCGGAATAGTAGGTTGGATAATGCGCGACACTATGATTTTGGATCCAATGAACGACCCTCGTCATATGATAGGTCATCGAATCCCAATTATTCGGCGGTGCGATAATGGCAATTAAACCAACAATCGCCACAATACACGCCACCCCCGCGATTAAAACCAGAGATACGGGATTGGGTTTGGGGAGGGAGGGAAATTTGAGCGATCGCCGACCTTGTTTCACCAATCGGTAATAGATCCAACCTAAACTGAAATTGACAATTAGCCACCCAACCAATACCGCACTAAAGGTCAGGATTCTAAACAGACTTAAAATTTCTGTCGAGATAGAAATTAAAACTCCCCAAACAATTGTGGAAGACAAAATGGAATCGCGCCAGTCTTTACTCGGATCGTTGAGAATTAAAAATAATAAAAACAAGCAGAGTAATGGTAAAATTGCAAACATTTTAATTCCTATATAAATTCAATCAATTATTTCGGATCGTCAATCGATAATTTCCATAAATTCGTGAGCGTGGTATTGACCGGCGTGGTTTGTCGTTTCCACGTCCAGTATTTTTCGACTTTGTATTTTGAATTTTTGTTAAGTAAATAGTCAAGCATTGCTTGCGATTGATAGACAAAAATATAACTGAACTTTTCGTCGATTGTATTAAACTCTTGCAACGGACGAATATCTTGAAGAACAACATCAGAATCTAGAGAATGGCATAAAGTTCGCAAATCGAACCACGTCGCTATTACCATTGATGCTTCAGTTTGATTAACAATTTTGGCGACTTCGTTATGATAGTATTCTCGTCCCTTAAACCACCACGTATCTGCTTGGAAGATGAGAATACCAGAATAAATTCCACTTGAGGCGATCGCGACGACCAAAGTCTTTCGCAGCCAATTTTTCCAGTCCTTAAAATGTATGCTAATAGTCAGTTGACTATAAATAAAATAAGCCACTGCTATTTGAATGCCTAAAGAAGATGGGATGAAATATCGAAGTGGCGTCGATCGCCTTCCTCCTAAAATTAAATCTGGCAAAATTAAAAATGAGGCGGGAATAATAATTAATAAAAAAACAAAGCTCCAAATTCGCTTGGGCGTGCGATTGCACAAAACATAGATAGAGGTTAGGGAAATCGCCAAGGCTATCATATAAATCCATGAATTTTTATAGGTAAAACTATCATTTATATCGATAAAAATTCGACTAATATTAAGCAACCAGGTTTGAGCGAGCGAGGCGAACGGTGTTGGCGTTTTACTCCACTCTGGCACTCCGTCTACGCCTCCAATTTTTTCTAATACCGCAATCATTATCCAAGGGATAAACAATAAGATACTAGCTAAAGACGCTTGCCCGTAAGCCACTAGCTTTTTATTAAGTTGAAAGCCTTCATGGAACAAAATATAGACGCCGTGTACGGCTACAATGATTACGGAAATTAAATGCGTATAAAGTAATAAAAATAGCGTTAATGTATACCATCGCCAAGTTGCTTTACTATTAAGTCGTATAGCTCGAAACAATGCCCAGCTTGATAGTAATATCGTCACTGTCCATAGACTATACTGTCGTGCTTCTTGGGCATAAATAACCTGAATCGGAGAAATAGCTAGCAGTCCAACGGCAATCCATGCAACGGATGATAACTCAAAGAGTTCTAGACACAATAAATAAAGGCAAGGCATTGCTGCTAAACTGATTAAGCTTGACAAACTCCTCGGTGTGGCAACTATATTTGGAAATAACTGCATCCAAAATCTTGCCATTAAGTAATATAAAGGAGGATGTTCGCCGTGATTTGCTAAAGCATACATGACATCCTTTAAATCTTTATTAGCATTGGGGCGTTGATAGTTTTGGAGTTCGCCCGCTGTCATGGGATCGTTCTGCAATACGATTGATTTAAACTCTCGATCGATATAGCCAGAAATTCGTTGAGAAGTCAGGCTTTCATCGCCCCAATAGGGTTTGCGATCTAGATTTGCAACTCGAAAGAATATACCAAATGATAACAGTAAGACTATTAGGAGACAACATAAAGTTCTGGTTTGTTTTAACCTAAGCATCTTTTGTTTTTTGATAAAAAACTAAATCAACGTTTAGGAAAAGTAGACGGCTTGGTGAAACCACCTACTTCTGCGAGGGTATAAAGCGGTCTCGCTTTAACTTCTTCATAAATTCGCCCAATGTATTCTCCTAAGATGCCGATGACGATCAATTGAACGGAAGCTAGAAAGAAAATCGCGATTGTGATGGTTGCAAATCCAGTTAAGGGAGAATTAGTCGAAGTCAAACGCCAGTAGAGCACTAACACCGACATGAATATTGCCAATGCTGCGGCTAGCAATCCTAGATAAGTCGAGATTCGTAAGGGGACTTTCGAGAAGGATACTAAACTGTTCACGGCTAACCCGAAAGATTTATAAAACGTGTACTTCACGTCTCCAGCAAAGCGGGGATCCCGTTCAAACGAAATGGCGGTCTGGCGAAACCCGACCCAGGATCGCAATCCTCGAAGATAACGGTTTTGTTCTGGCATGGCATTGAGAATATCGACCACCTGGCGATCGAGCAAACAAAAATCACCCGTATCGGTGGGAATATCTACTTCCGCAAGAGAATTGAGCAGGCGATAAAACCCATAAGCTGTAAAACGCTTAAACCAGCTTTCTCGATGGCGTTTCGTTCGACGAGCATATACCACTTGATAGCCTTGATGCCATTTCTCAACCATATCTGGAATTAATTCTGGCGGATCTTGTAAATCGGCATCCAGGATAACGATCGCCTCTCCCCGAGCAAAATTCAAACCGGCGGTAACGGCAATTTGATGACCGAAGTTACGGGCAAAACTCAGATAGCAAACTCGCCGATCTTGCTGGTGAAGTTCTCGGATGATGGATAACGAGCGATCGCGACTGCCGTCATTGACTAAAAGGAGTTCTACCGCCCCATCCATGCGATCGGCAACCGCACTCACGCGGCGGTACATTTCTGGCAATGTTTCTTCTTCGTTATAAATCGGAATGATAAACGAATATTTAGGCTGCATGGTGAATGACATCGATATCGATAAGGATTGCTATAAAAGTAAATCCCCCGCACTGGAGCTGGAGGGAATGACGAGATCGAATATAATTTTAGATGTTAGTGTATAATTGTTATTGAAATTACTACAAATCTTTAGCAGAATCCTCCGATGGCGGTTCGGACAAAGTATCGGGAGAAGCACCTCGTTCGAGTTCTGATAAAGCTCGCTCGGGCGAGTGGCGACGGCGTCGATACCACGTTGCCCCTCCCACCAATATTCCCGTTAAAGCCAAAGCAAATAGCAACGGGATAATATCTCCCTTTTGCAGTGCCGTTAACCCCGACCCCATCATCACGAACGGCAAAATTCCCGGCACCGTTCCCAGCACTGTGCCCACGAAGTAGTCGCGGAAGTGAATCGAAGTCAACCCCGCCGCAAAATTAACAATTCCATACGGAATAATCGGCAGCAAGCGGATGGCAAACATATAAAACAAACCCGCCTGGCGAAGTTCTGCATCAAGGGCTTGCCAGCGTCCGGCTAGCTTTCTTGCCATCATCTCCCGTCCGACCGTACGGGTAAAGCCAAACGCAACCGCCGCCGCCACTAAAGCCGCAATGGTCGTCCACAGCGTCCCCCACCAAAGCCCAAAAATCGCACCGCCACTGAGATTGAGAGGGGTAGATGGCAAAATTAACAGCGTTGCGATCGTATAAAGAACGATGTAGATAATTGGCGCCCAGACCCCAGCTCGCTGTAGCCAACCCTGTAACTGTTGTGGGTCTATCCCGCCTAAAATATAGACCCCTAAAACCGTTGCCGCGATACAGACAACCAGGAGTACAAACAGACTGCGTTTCGCATCGAACATGGGCAGGCATCCTACCAAGGGGGAGAAAACTGGATCCAGGGACGAAGTCGTGCCATCCGGTTGCAGTTAAGACAGATGGTTCCCCCACTCAATCGATGCACCGAGGGATTATTCGAGGGGAGTAGACTGCTCTTTAGCTTTAATCCGACGAATGGGGAAATTGGCAATTAACGCCGTCATACGCTGGTCGCTTTCGAGGGAGAAATTCAAGCCCTCTTTGTCCACTTCCACATAACGGGTGACGACCTCCAGAATCTCTTGGCGCATCGACTCGATGGTCTCTGGCGTCAAATCGGCGCGATCGTGAGCAATCACCAATTTAAGGCGATTTTTGACCTCATCGCGACTGTTCGGAGTATTCGTCCAAGGGAAAAGCCAATCTAGGAGTTCGCTCAACATGGGGCTTGTAGGGATGACGCAATCAAATAATTCGGGTCGCGAGCAGCTTGCGCAACCGGGAGAACAGATTTTCCGGCGCAGCCGTAAAGTCGATAAACTCGATCGCCTCGCCTTCGAGCCGACGGGCGATGTTGTCGAATGCCACGCTGGCTAGAGACGGACTTTCGCCCAGGACTAGCGGTTCGCCTCGGTTGGTCGAAACGATCACCCGCTCGTCGTCGGGAATGACCCCGAGCAGCGGCACGGCAAGGATTTCTTGCACGTCTTCGACCGACATCATGTCATTGGCTTGTACCATCGCCGGTTTAATCCGGTTGATAGTTAGGTGAATTCGATCGATACCCTTGGCTTCGAGCAACCCCACCACGCGATCGGCATCTCGCACCGCCGCAATTTCGGGGGTGGTGACGACCAAGGCTTCATTTGCCGAGACGATCGCGTTTTGAAAGCCTAACTCGATTCCTGCCGGAGAGTCGATCAAAATGTAATCGAATTTCCCCTTGAGGCGAGCGATCAACTGTCCCATCTGCTCCGGAGACACCGCATCTTTCATCCGATTTTGGGCTGCCGGGAGCAAGACTAAATTCGGCTGGCGCTTGTCTTTAACCAAGGCTTGCTCCAACCGACATTCTCCTGCCAGAACTTCGACAGCAGTATAAACGACGCGATTTTCCAACCCTAAGAGCAAATCGAGGTTTCTCAACCCGAAATCGGCATCGATGACCGCAACTTGGCGATTTAACTTCGCCAGTGCCATCCCGATATTCGCCGTGGAGGTGGTTTTCCCCACGCCTCCCTTGCCCGAGGTAATGACAATAATACGACTCATGAAACTTCAGCGACTCGCAAACAAAATTTTTGGCATGATTCAGTTCGATCGAACCTGTCCCCGAGCGGCTGCTAGCGTTTCAAATTTAACACACCCGTCCCGGCAAAGGCGACGGCGCCGACAGGGTCAGTTCAACGAGACGGGGACTGAGTCTTGGCAAACTCAGCCGCTCTCGAGATTCGGATACCTTGGGGCGTGACGTAAGCCACTTCAGCATAATACTGGGCGGGCGGCGTTTCGGGCGATCGCGCCACGAAACTGGCAATGCGAATTTGAGTTGGCTCCATTTGCAAAGCCATCACCAAACATCGAGCATCCCCTGCCGCTCCAGCATGAGCCACGCCCCGCAAGCGACCCCAAACTAGGATATCCCCTCGGGCGACAATCGTCCCGCCCGGATTGACATCGCCGCGCACGACGACCGTACCGGGATGGCGCACCTCGACCCCCGATCGCACGTTCGCTTGTAAATACAGGGGTTCGGCTAAGGCTTGGGTGGCTTCGGCTTGTTGTTGCCGCAGCGATTCTTTCAGGGCGTATTGTTCGACGCAATACCCGGCGGTGGCGGCAGCGACCGCTGTTTGGCGGCGGCTGGTCGAAACCCGTTCGAGCCGCAATTGCACCCGTTCGAGAGCATTGCCCAGGGCTTGTAACTGGCGCGGGTCGAGCAAGCGATCGCCTGCCATGACATGAACGGGCATATCGGCAGACCAAAAACGCTCTCCCGCATTCAGCCGATGTTGCAGTTGCTGCCACAAGTCGTTCCAGCCCAGCGACGACGTCGCCTCTTTATCCTCCCCCTCAGGAGGCAATACCAACAGCAGTTGTCCCCGATCGGTCTCGAATCGAATTTGCAGGTGCGACTCGAACCGATCCGGACGTTCGGGAGCGTTCGGTTGAGAAGCGGAAGCAGAATCGGAACTCATCAAGCAATCGCGTCACGCTCAATCGCGTATTAAGACTCCACCTATCTTATCAGGACTCGCCCAGAGCAGAGGCGCGATCGCCCCACCGACCGTCCCAGATCCCAAATCGCTATAATAAGGGCGTCACGTTACCCACGCCAGCGACAGAGCGACTAATTGTTAATGCCACCGCCCCACCAGCAGCGACGCGCGTGCTAGCGATTCGGAAAAAATCACAGCCAAGTTCCTCGGTTCTGATAAAATCGATACTCGGTGAGGCGGCTGCGAAGCACGCTCGGCGAATAATTTTGAATGATTCCCACTCGGGAAAGCATACAGTGCCGACATTCGGGGTAGAATTTCCCTAACTTTATAAAGTTCTTGGTGTCTAAGCCGGACGGCATTGATTTGACGAAGGGGTTAATCCCCATCCGATCGAGCGGTAGCCAACTCGAACGCGATCCTGGCTTGCGGCAAGGTTCAAGCCTGCCGAACGGTCAGTCGAACAAACGAGGTTACGACCGACCGAGACCCAACTCTTTCGGACGGAGGAAATCTGCCGGATCTTTCCGAGTCATTTCGCCCTAGCTCGTTCGTGCTTGCCTCAAATCGAACCCACCCGGTCGGCGCGGCGTCAGACGGACGGCAGAGTCGAGGAATTGAGACCTCGGCGCGTCGCTTCCAACCATCGGGCTGGCGGCATTGCAGTCCGCGTTGGAGGACTATCCTTCCGACGAGATCGTGCGATCCGAGTGCGGGATCGAATCTTTCGGCAGACCCTTCGCAGCATTAATCCCAAGCCAACGCTCAATCGTCCTGGCTGTCGTTATATATTATGAGGTCGATCGTGAAATATCGCGCTTTCATTGCCCTACTCGTTGCTTTGTGTTTTGGTTTTATTACGGCTTGCAGCGAAGAACCCACGAGTATTTCGAGTCGAGAACAACTCACTTACGATGAAATTCTCGGTACGGGGTTAGCCAACAGTTGCCCGCAACTGCCCGAAACGGCTCGAGATGCGATCGAGCTGGAAGAGGGAGCCTCCTACTCGATCCGGGAACTGTGCCTGCAACCGACGAGTTTCTTCGTCCAAGAAGAACCCGCCAACAAGCGTCAGGAAGCCGAATTCGTTCCGGCAAAACCCCTGACGCGCTACACCACCAGCTTGGAAAAAGTTCAAGGTCAACTCAAACAGGAATCCGATGGTAGTCTGACCTTTATCGAAGAAGACGGCATCGACTTCCAGCCGATTACCGTTCAACTGCCGGGTGGCGAACAAGTTCCCTTCCTATTTACGATTAAGAGCTTGGTCGCTTCCTCTCAGCCGAATTTAACTGCCTTGAATACCTCGACCAACTTCGAGGGACAGTATCGAGTTCCGCCCTACCGCACCGCTGGTTTCCAAGATACGAAAGGTCGCGGTGGCGCGGCTGGATACGATAACGCTCTGGCTTTACCGGCTAAAGCCGACGCTGATGAGTACACTCGCGCCAACGTTAAGCAGTACGAAGTCCAGCAAGGTAAAATTGCTCTGAAAATTTCTAAAGTCGATGCTTCGACCAATGAAATTGCCGGGATTTTCGAGAGCGAACAGCCTTCGGAAACGGACATGGGTGCGAAAGAACCGTTTGACGTGAAGGTTCGCGGCGTCTTTTACGGCATCGTCGAATCCACGGCAGAATCGTCGTAATTAGATTTCACGTGTCATTGAACGGGAGGGGTACGCTGCCCCTCTTTTTTTGTGCTCGGTTGTTGGCTTCGGGCGCGGCAGTGATAGTATTGTCTCGAGTGCTGTACCAGTTGCCCGTTGCTTTTATGATGAATGCCGAATCCCATCAATACGGCGTGGTGCTAGTCACCGCTGGTTCCCAAGAAGAAGCGAAGGCGATCGCCTCAACGCTGGTCGAATCTCATTTGGCGGCTTGCGTCAACCTGTTTCCGGTGCATTCGGTCTATACGTGGCAGGGAGAAGTGAACGCCGAGCAGGAGTGGCAACTGTTCGTTAAAACGGATTTGGCTCACTACGATGCCCTCGAAGCCAAGCTCGCACAAATTCATTCTTACGACGAACCCGAAATTATTGCGTTGCCGATTGTGGCGGGATCCCAACCGTATTTGCAGTGGATTTCGCAGCAAGTGCAACCGTCTCAGTAACGCTTATGGCTGCCAATCTTCCCGCAGGATTTCCACCTCCCACCGATCCAGGGCAAATCGAAATTAAGCAATATCCCCGCTATCGCGCCGTCACGTATACCCATACGGGAGCGCCGCAAGTGGCGACTCGGGCGGCGTTCGATCCGCTCTACCGACACATCAGTAGCAATCAAATTGCCATGACGACCCCGGTGGAGGCACGCTACGACCGGGATGTCGTTGACGTGTCGTTTCTCTACGGCGATCCGACTATCGAGCCGGAAGCAGTGGATCCGAATGTCAGCGTGACGGACTATCCGGCGGCGACGGTGGCGAGTCTCGGGATTCAAGGGGCGTATACGTGGGAGCGTTACGAAACTCACTTACAGCAATTGCGCGATTGGCTGGCACGGCGTTCGGACTATCGGGCGGTGGGATCGCCGCGTCGCTTGCTCTACAATTCGCCGATGACACCGGAGGCAATGAAACGCAGCGAGGTTCAGATTCCGGTAGAACCGAATTAACAATTCTCCCTCTCCCCTCCCCTGTTGCCTGTTGCCTGTTGCCTTCTTACAACCAATTGCCCACGAGGACGTAGGGTGCCCAAAATGCCGGGTGGTTGTAGCGGCGAGTCTGAATTAACTGCCGTTGGGCGTTGCGCAAGGCTTCGGCTTTGGTGATATTGCCATCGAGCAATCCGGCGTAAAATTGGCTCATCAGGACTGCCGTGGCTTCGTCGTTGACCGCCCAGAGGGTGGCGAGGGTACTGCGCGCCCCGGCTCGGACGGCAACGCCAGCCAGTCCCAAGGCAGCTCGGTCGTCGCCGGTGGCGGTTTCGCAGGCGCTGAGGACGAGTAATTCGATCGCGCTTTGACGCTGGTAATTTCTCGATTGGAGCAAGTCGTCGAGTTCGTTGACGTCGATGCGTCCGTCCCAGGTGAGGATGAAGGTTTCGTCGGCTTGGGAGCTGAACTGACCGTGGGTGGCGAGGTGCAAGATGGGGAACGAGACGGAGTTGAGGGAACGTTGTAGGGCGTCGATGGTAAATTCGCGATCGAGCAGGAATTTCCCAGAAATGGTGGAGCGGATGCGCTGGAGTTCGACGGTGACGTTGGGGAGGGGGGCAAATCCCTGACGTGCCTGGCTGAGTCCGCCCGAGAGGATTTTGACGCCTTCGCGATTGAGGGGGGTGGGCGAGATCGGTTTCAAGCCGGGGCTGACGGTGATGCTGTATTGTTCGACTAAGTAGTTGTCTCCGTCGTGCAGTGCTGCCATGGGAACGTTGCGCAGGGAGCCGTCGAGGACGAAGACGAGATTGTCGATCCCGCTGTTGGCGAGGTCGGCTTCAATCGGACGGATCAGCCAGTCGTAGAGGCTTTGGCTCAAGGGAAGGGAGCGGCGGCGAATCGGGCTGAACAGGGCGCGGCGCAACCGGGCGGTGGTTTCGTTAACTTTGGCGGATGGAATCGGGATGGCGTAGTGGCGCAGGGGGCGATCGCCCAAGGATAAAATGACTTCGAGGCGATCGTTGAGGATAATCGGATAAATTAGGGCGGAGTTGGCATCGACGCGATCGATTTCGACTCGTTCGATCGCCGGTTCGGTATCGACGCAGGCATCGCGGAAAAAGTTGTCGAGTTCTGCTACGCGCAGCGATTCGAGGACGTCCCGGGCGCGCGCGATGTTGGCTTGGGAGGCTTGGGAGTCGGATTTGCCTTCCGGCTGGAGTAGCAAACTGACCAGTTGGCGGTAGACGGGTTCGACGCTTTCGCGGAAGGAAAACCGCAGGTCGGGACTGACGCCGATCAGGTCGTTGCGCAGGGATTTGAGGGTATTGACGGCTTCGCCATAGGCAACGATCGCCTCGTCGCGATCGCCCTGAATTGTCAACAGTCGCCCCAACTGCCACTGCCAGCGATAGGCAATGTCAGGGGCATTAATGGCTTGGGCGAGGGTCAGCGCCTGACGGGTGAGATCTCGGGCACTGTCCCACCGTTCGGCTTGCTCGTACGTGCTGCCGAGATTGCCCAGGGCGTAGGCTTCGGCGCGGGCGTCTTCTAATTGTCGTGCCTGTTGGATGGCGGTGGCGAGGACTCGGGCGGCGAGGTCGCCCCGATCGAGTTGGAGCAGGCTTTGGGCGATATTAATGCGAGCGTAAACGGTCTGGCGGTTGGCGGGGATGTCAGTCAGTTGCGGTTGCAGTTGTTGCCACAGCGATCGCGCTTCGTCGTGGCGTTCGGTTTCGGCGAGCAAGCTCAATTGATTCGCCCGCGCTTGAAATTGGGCGATCGCGGAGGGAGCGGTTTGGACGGAGTCTCGGTAAAATTCCAGGGCGGCGTCGATCTCGTTTTGACTGCGGGCGGTATTGCCCAAACTCAATAAAATATCGGTAACGCGACCGGGTGCCTCAAGGCGGCGGGCAATGTCCAACCCCTGCTGCAAGGCTTGGCGCGATCGCTCTAAATCGCCGAATTTACGAAAGCGATCGCCCAAACTCTGCAATCCTGCTGCCTTCATATCCGAGTCCGGCTGGGTTTCGAGGGTTTGCCAGATCTCGTCGAGGGTTTTCGAGGCGCGCGCGTACAGTCCCAAGGCTTGCAGGGCTTGGACTTGGTTGAGCTGGCTGCCCGTGACACCCGTGGTATCGTTTAACTGTCGGTAAGTCTCGGCGGCTTGCTGCCAACCTTCGAGGGCGAGATCGGGCTGTCCCAACGCCAAATCCAAGCGAGCGCGTGCCCCTTGCAGGCGAGCCAATACCGCGCGAGCCTGCTCGGACTGGGCGGGTAACCCCTCGATTTGTCGCATCCCTGTCGCGATCGCCTCCCGCGCCTCCTGCCACCGTCCCAGCTTTTGATAGGCAAGGGACAGATAGCTCTGGGTTAGGGCAAAATCGAGGGAGGCAGACGGTCGGTTCGAGCGGGCGATCGCGTCCTGCCACGCCCGAATTGCCTCGCTAAATTGCCCGCTGGCGTAGAGCTGTCGTCCCCGTTGGAGTGACGGCATTGCCTCGGTCTGGCTGACTTCAGCCGCGATCGTCGAGGGGATCGGGGAGGGAAGCGATCGCGCCGTCGCTCGGGGCAAATCGCTCGTCCATCCCGTCCAACTGAAAACGGCGAAACCGAAGACAAAGCACGCCAGAGCGCGACAAAACCGAATCAAGCGTTTGGGAGACATGGCGTTAGGGGGCAATCCACCCCACTATCTTAATCTGCCGATTCTCAGACCATCCAACCGATCGCGCAAATTGAA
>CAYQUF010000048.1:0-12404 GCA_964420595.1 uncultured bacterium | reverse complement strand
TCAATCCCTACAGTTTGCCCAAGGTTCCGCCGTGGCGTCGAGCCTCTGCCTTCGCCATCGACCTATTCGCCGTGGGAGTGCTCAACTCGATTCTCGGCGGGAATTGGTTTTCCCAAACCCTCTCGTTTCTGATACTGTGGCTGGCAATGCGGGTCGTTGCCGTCAACGTCAACCGAGGACAGAGTTTGGGACGCTGGGCGCTGGATATGAAAATTATTGACGCTCGCTTCGCGCGATTGCCCGGCTTGACCGAACTGAGCAAGCGGGAGGCGATCGCGGGATTGGCGGGATTGCTCGCACTGACGGGGTTTCGGGCGCTGACGACCCGCAATGCCTTCTACCTGTTGCTGTTGTTACCCTTGGCAGCCGATTTTGGCGTCATATTTGCCGAACCCGTCGAACAGCAAGCGTTTCACGATCGCCTCGGGCAAACGTTAATCGTGGCGACCCGGCGGGGATTCTCCCTCGACTTAAAATTGAAAAAATGGGTTGCAATCGTGCGCGCCCGCGTGCAACAATAGATATTTGTGTCTGATTTTGTCCACCTGTAAAGTCGTCGAACTATGGCAAAGGGCGTCCGTCTAACCATTACCTTAGAGTGTACCGAGTGTCGCACCAACACCGACAAGCGATCGGCTGGGGTATCTCGATACATGACGACCAAAAATCGTCGTAATACCCCATCTCGGTTAGAGCTGAAGAAGTTTTGCACTCACTGCAACAAGCACACCGTTCATAAAGAAACCAAGTAAGCGCGGACTCGTTCGATCGAGCGACGTCCGAACTGCTTGCTTTCCATGAAACTTCGCGTATTGAATCTGAGTTAAATTGCTATGGCTACATACTTCCGTCGTCGCGTTTCTCCCATCGACCCCAAAGAACCGATCGACTATAAAGATGTCGATTTGCTGCGTAAATTCGTCACCGAGCGAGGTAAAATATTGCCCCGTCGGATTACCGGACTGACCGCGCGGCAGCAAAGAGATTTGACCCAAGCGATCAAGCGCGCCAGAATTTTGGCATTGCTTCCCTACGTCAATAAAGAGGGGTAAGCCTGCCGAATCCGTCGTGGGTCACCTCGCGATCGCCAAACTATCGATCTGTCCAAACGAGAGCGCTGGGGATAACGAGAGCTGGTGGAAAAGGGAAGGTTAATCGAATTTCGCCTACAAGGAGAACGAAAGCTCGCCGTGGCCGATCGCCCGGAGGGTAAAAAGAACTGGGTTGTCGCGGACGAGCAAGGTCAATCTCACACGCTCCATCCCCGGCAAGTCACCTACACTGTCGAGGGGGGGAGCTACCAACCCAGCGACATTGCCCAATTTCGCCGCGAAGCCGAAACCTACATCGATCCCTCCAGTTTAGAAGTGGCTTGGGAACTGCTAGTCGAAGATGCCGAATCGGTCGATCCCGCTGACATGGCACAACTGCTGTTTAGCGATCGCACCCCCGCCCAATGCTACGCTGCCCACTGCCTGCTCTCGGACGACAAGTTTTATTTCAAACAGAAAAATAATCGCTACGAACCCCGCTCTGCCAGCCAAGTTGCCGAACTCAAGCATCAGGCTGAGGTCGAACAGCAACGGCAGCAAGAGTGGCAAGCCTTTATCGACCGGGTGGAACGAGCGCTACAAGGCGAGTCCGTCGAGTGGACGAACGAAACGCGATCGCGCATCGAGGCACTCGAACGATTTGCCGCCCTCGAAGACGAAGCTCCCGGTCGCGCCAATGCCTGCGAAACCCTCTCGGCACTCAATCGCCCTCAAACGCCCCAAGCCGCTTTCGACTTATTAGTGGAGTTGGGGTTGTGGAGTCCGCACGAAAACCTATTTCTGCGGCGCAGTCAGATTCCGGCTCACTTTCCTAGCAAGGTACTCGAAGTGGCGCAAAGCTGTTTGAATTCTTCTCCTCCCGATCGCGATCCCAACCGACTCGACCTTACCCATCTCAAGGTGTACACCATCGACGACGAAAGCACCCTCGAAATTGACGACGGGTTGAGCGTCGAAACCTTAGCAGACGGTCGGCAGCGGCTGTGGATCCACATTGCCGATCCCACCCGCTGGATTACCCCCGGCGACGAACTCGACTTGGAAGCGCGGCGGCGCTGCACCACCGTCTACCTGCCGACGGGCATGATTCCCATGTTTCCTCGGGAACTCGCCACCGGTCCGATGAGTTTGAAGCAGGGCGAAACCTGTCCGGCGCTGAGTTTTGGCGTCATTTTAGAAGACTCCGGCGCAATTGCCGAGTACGAGATCCACGCCAGTCAAATCGTTCCCACCTATCGCCTCACTTACGAAGACGTGGACGAGATGTTGCAGTTGGGGGTACGCGCCGAACCCGAAATTGCCGCGATCGCCGATTGGGCAAAGCGTCGCAACCAGTGGCGGCACGAACAAGGTGCCATTAGCATTCACATGCCCGAATCCTCGATTAAAGTCAGCGACGACGAAATCGCGATCGAGGTGTTGGATAACTCCGAGGCTCGGCAATTAGTGGCTGAGATGATGATTTTAGCCGGAGAAGTCGGGGCGCGCTACGGTCAAGAAAACGAGCTGCCCCTGCCATTTCGCTCCCAGCCGCAACCGGAATTGCCTCCCGAAGAAGAACTGATCGTCTTGCCAGCCGGTCCCGTGCGCTTCTGTGCCATTCGCCGCTGTATGCCCCGCAGCGAGATGAGTCTGGTGCCGTCTCGCCATGCCAGTTTGGCGTTGGAGAGTTACGCTCAGGTGACCTCCCCGATTCGGCGCTATACCGATTTAATGGCGCATTTTCAACTGAAGGCACACCTGCGTGGCGACCCGCTGCCGTTTTCGGCGCAGGAGATGGACGAAATCGTCATGAGCCTGATGCCGGCGGTGAAAGAAGCGTCCTTTGTCGAACGGCAAACCCAGCGGTATTGGAGTTTGGAATACCTGCGCCGCCATCCCGATACCGTGTGGCAGGGATTGGTGTTGCGCTGGATTCGCGAGGACGACAATTTAGGCGTCATCCTATTAGAAGAGTTAGGCTTAGAACTGGTGTGGCGGTTCCCGCGACCGGTGCAACTGGGCGAGCGCTTGGAATTGAAAGTGAGCTACGCCGACCCGCGCCAGGATACGATCCAATTTCAAGAGCTGATGTATCAAGAAGCCGAAGCTGCCGCGAATTAATCGTCGAACGCCATCGATCGTTGGGGGGGATCTCACGTGACCGGCGAGTTAGCCGCCATCGCCGCAGCATTTTTCTGGGCATTCTCGTCCGTCATTTACGCCCGGGTGGGAGAGCGAATTGCCCCCTTGCCGCTGAACTTTGGTAAGGGGATTGTCGCGATCGCCCTGATTCTCATCACCCTCGCCCTGCGCGATCGCCTCGTCCCCGAGATGGCAGCTTCAGCGGCGGGATGGCTCGTCCTTAGCGGCGTTATCGGCATCGGTATCGGGGATACGGCGTTCTTTGCCGCCTTAAATCGCATCGGACCCCGGCGATCGCTCCTATTCGACACCCTCACGCCCCCTTTGACCGCTCTGCTTGCCTTCTTATTTTTACAAGAAAAACTGTCAGGGACTGCCTGGATCGGCATTTTACTCACCCTTCTCGGCGTCGCGTGGGTCATCAGCGAACGCACCACCGTCGTCAGCGGCGATCGCGCCCGTGCCTTTTGGGGCGTGGGATTTGGGTCGATCGCCGTCTTCGCCCAAGCTAGCGGTGTCGTCATCTCCCGTGCCGTCCTTGCCGATACCGAGATTATGCCCCTGTGGAGTGCCTTAGTACGACTGCTGGCGGGAACCTTGGTGTTACCGCTGGCGTGGGGCATGACGCGAGAGTCGGTGCAATGGAAGCCGATGCTGTCGCTCAAAGCCCTCGGCGCGATCGCCTTAGCCTCCTGTTTCGGTACCTATTTAGGCATTTGGCTGCAACAGACCGCGCTGAAATTCGCCCCCGCTGGCATCGCCCAAACCCTCATCGCTACCAGTACCCTATTCGTCTTGCCCTTTAGCGCGAGTCTGGGAGAGCGAATTAGCATTCGAGCCATTTTAGGGGCGATCGTTTCCCTCTGCGGCGTGGCATTGTTATTCGGATTGGGACCGAAGCTATAATAGCGGCGGCACGGGTTGACTTCGATCGCCGATATTTCGATCGGGTCTTCGACTGTCCCGTGCGTGTCGTCGTCCGCACCCCGCTCTGAAGAGATGGGGCTTCCAGACTCCCGTTAATTTCCGTGAGGGACTCGTCGCGATCGCATTTAGCAGAATAAACCCTCTCCCCGATCTTCGGATATGCTCCCTCACCGGTTCGTCACCCGTTTTTCCAAGCGACTGCCCTTGCGTACCGTCCTGATCGTCCCCTTTGCCATCCAAATTTTTGCCGCCGTGGGACTGACGGGGTATCTTGCCTTTCGCAACGGACAGCAAGCCATCGACGATATCGCCACGCAACTGCTCGATGAAGTGGCTCACCACATCGACGAACGGCTCGATCGCTATTTATCCGTCCCCCACCTGATCGACCGCTTGAACGCAACCGGCGTGCGCCTGGGAGAAATCAACCCCAACGATCTCGACGCCCTCGACCGCCGCTTCGTCGAGCAGATTCGCCTGTTTGACTCGGTCACCTACATCTACTTCGGCACCCCCGACGGCAAATTTAGCGGAGCCGAACGCTTTCCCGACGGTTCTATCCGCATTGGCACGGCGGGACGAAAATCCCCCCCAGACAATAAATTCTACACCTACGCCACCGACGCCGAAGGCAACCGTACCGAACTGATTTCAACCGTCCCCGACTACAACGTGCTGACTCGTCCGTGGTACGTCAGTGCCGTCAACGCCGGAGAAGCCGTTTGGGGCAAAATTTACGTGTGGGCGGCACCCTATGCCAACCTCGCCCTTCCCGCCGCCGTTCCCGTGTACGACGAGGGCGAACTCTTGGGGGTGTTTGCCGTCGATGTTTCCCTGCTCGACCTCAGCACCTTTTTGCGATCGCTCGACGTGTCCAAAACCGGGCAAGCCTTCGTGGTAGACCGCCACGGACAGCTAGTCGCCACTTCCACTGAAGAATTGCCCTTTTCCACCGAGGGAGACACCCCCGAACGCCTCTACGCCACCCAAAGTCAAAACCCCGTCGTCCGCGAAACCGCTGCTTACCTGCTGGGGGAATTGGGCAGTTTCGACACCCTCAATCGCCCCATGAACGCCTCGTTTCGCATCGACGGCAAACTCCAGCGGGTGCGGGTGACCCCCTTTCGCGACGATAAGGGCTTAAATTGGGCGATCGCGATCGTGATTCCCGAAAGCGACTTCATGGAGCGCATCCACGCCAACACCCGCAACACGATTTTACTCTGCGGCGTGGCACTGCTGGTGTCTACCGGCATCGGCATTTTCACCGCACGCTGGGTCGTCTCCCCCATTTGCCAGCTCAACGATTCGGCAAAAGCCCTGTCGCGGGGAAAATGGGAACAAACGGTCAATCTCGATCGCCAAGACGAAATTGGCGAACTGGCGCATTCGTTCAACCGCATGGCGTCCCAACTGCAAGAGTCCTTTACCTCTTTGCAAGCCAAAAACGAGCAAATGCGGCGGCTCGACAAGCTCAAAGACGAATTCCTCGCCAACACCTCCCACGAACTGCGCACCCCCCTCAACGGCACCATTGGCATCGCCGAATCCATGCTCGACGGCGCAACCGGAGATCTGACCCCCTTGCAGCGCAAAAATCTCGGCTGGATCGTGCAGAGTTGCTACCGCCTCAACGCCTTAGTCAACGACATTCTCGATTTTTCCAAACTCAAGCACAAACAGCTCGAACTGCAACGCAAACCCGTCGGAATCCGAGAGATGGTCGAGGCAATTTTGACCCTCTGCCAAACTCTAGTGTCGAAGAAAAACGTGCAGTTGGTCAACGCCATTTCGCCCCACCTTCCCCTCGCCTACGCCGACGAAAACCGCCTGCAACAGATTCTCTACAACTTGGTGGGCAATGCGATTAAATTCACCGAGGAGGGATTTGTCGGGATTTCAGCCGAATTGGTCGAGTCGGGTGCAGAGACAGACCCTCGCAACGGCTACCTCGCCATTACCGTCGCCGACACGGGGATTGGCATTTCCGAAGACAAACTCGATCGCGTGTTCGAGTCGTTCGAGCAAGCCGACGGTTCCACCGGACGCATTTACGGCGGGACGGGATTGGGATTGGCGGTGACCCAACAACTGGTCAACCTGCACGGGGGGACGATTTCGGTGAAATCTGTGGTGGGCAAAGGCACGCAATTTACGTTTACGCTTCCCGTCGCCGACGCCAACGCCACTGCTGCCGAAACCACCCACCTCTATAACCTGCTCCCTATCCTTTCGACTGACGAGAGTGAGGAGGACGCCGACCCAGGCGCGATCGCCCCGCCGTCTCCGCAAACCGTTGTCGCCAGCGTGGAGGACGAATCCGACGATCGCACGTTCCAAATTCTGATCGTCGATGACGAACCCGTCAACTTGCAGGTGTTGGTCAACCATCTAGCATTGGAAAACTACGTCGTCACCCAAGCCACCAACGGCGTCGAAGCTCTAGAGGCGATCGAACATGGCGTCAAACCCGATTTGGTCTTGCTCGACGTGATGATGCCTAAAATGACGGGGTACGAGGTCACCGCTAAATTGCGCGAGAAATATCCGCCTCACGAGTTGCCGATTCTGATGCTGACGGCGAAAAATCAATCCGAGGATATCGTGCAAGGGTTGACCACGGGTGCCAACGATTATCTCACCAAACCGATTAACAAGCGAGAACTTTTAGCGCGCCTCAAAACTCACTTGCATTTGTCAAACTTAAGTTTGGCGTATTCTAAATTTGTCCCGCACGAGTTTCTGCAAATCCTTAAAAAAGAAAGCATCCTCGATGTCAAACTCGGCGATACCGTCCAGCGAGATATGTCCGTGCTATTTTCCGATATTCGCGACTTCACCCGCTTGAGCGAAGCCATGACGCCGGAAGATAATTTTAAGTTTATCAACGGCTATTTATCGCGTATGGAACCCGCCATTTTAGACAATAATGGTTTTATCGATAAATACATCGGCGATGCGATTATGGCACTCTTTCACGGGAGCGCAGACGATGCGGTCAGAGCGGCAATTTCCATGCTCGATCGCCTGGTCGCCTACAATCAAACTCGCCAGCTTCCCGACCGTCCCCCGATTCAAATTGGCATTGGCGTGAATACGGGAACGCTGATGTTGGGAACGGTTGGCGGTCAGAAACATATGGACAGTACGGCGATTAGCGACGCGGTGAATTTAGCCTCGCGAGTGGAAGGATTGACGAAGGTGTATGGCGTATCTCTTCTGATTACCGATCGCACGTTTGTCGGGTTAAAAGATAGTTCCGAATACCACATTCGACCGATCGATCGCGTGGCGGTGAAAGGAAAAACCGAAAAAATTTCCGTGTTTGAAGTGTTCGATGCCGATCCTCCTGGTATTCGCGCCGGAAAAGTTGCCACTCGCGCGCAATTCGAGCAGGGGTTGACGTTGTTTCAAATGAAGCAGTTTGCTCAAGCCAAGCGTATGTTTGCCGATTGCTTGCATCGCAATCCAAACGACTCGGTGGCGAAGATTTATTGGCAGCGAACGCAGCAAAAACAATCGACGCGATCGCTCTAAAATGGGGCGATATAGTGTTATAATCTAGCTAATTTTAGTCTAGAAGTAATGTCATTTTCCTATGAGTAGTCAAGATGCGTGGGATCTCTACGCAGATGCTTATCAAGCCTACTTTGACGACGACAGCCAACGGTTATCGACCGTTACCGTTTTTCCCAAAGTTTTAGAATTTGCAGGAGATCTTCGCGATCGGCAGGTTCTCGATTTTGGCTGCGGTCAAGGTCGATTTAGCCGTCGTTTTTGCGATCTCGGTGCCAAGGTGATTGGATTCGATCGCTCGGAAGCAGAACTCGAAATTGCCCGAAAACAAGATCGAAAGGGCGATATTCTGTATACCAGCGATGCCAGTTTGTTGGGCGATCGGCAGTTCGATTTTGTCCTCTGTTTTATGGTACTGCTGTGCAACTCGAAACCCGATAGTTTGGCGATCGCTCGCCGTATTTACCAATGGACTAAAGTAGGCGGAACTGCCTGCTTTGTTAACACGAATACCAAGACATTGGGTGAAAAATTTAAAGACTTTTACTCCGAGCCACCGGACGACGCCGTTGAAGGAACGCCGTACAAAACTATCATTCCCACCTCCAAAGGCGCGATCGAAGCCATCGATCGGTATTACTCGCCAACTCACCTGCGCAATTTATTCGCAGAAGTTGGATTTCAGGTCTGTGCTGAAGAAATCGTCGCCCGACAATTCGTCTTGCACGTTCTCAAGAAAGTATAAATCATGGCTATTCCCGTTAGCATCGATCTCCCGTCCGAACTGCGCGATCGCAATTTACAAGACTATGCCAATATAGATAGTCTCCCCGATCAATACCAAAAAACCTATCAGTATATCCGGCGATCGGTTCGACCGATGGGCTGTTTCGTTCGCGATCGCTTGATTCTCAAACTGTACCACATGGTACGAGAAACCGAGCCACTTCCCCAATACCTCCAGGATAACTTACACGCTTTTCTAGACAAGGAACTCGAAAGCGGTCAAATCGATGTCAAACAAAGGGTTGGTTTCGCAATTTTATCTCAAGGGTTCTTGAGCATTAATATCTGGGGACGCGGAAACGTTCTATTTACGCAAACCTACACGATCGAAGGCAGCTTTCCCGATTTGTCGCGCAAACCCCTAGAGAAGACAGGGGTCGCCTGTACTTGGGAAATTCAGATTATGAAGCACGAGTACGATCGCTGGCACCACTATCTCGAAACTCCCATGACAGTTGCCGATAAAAAGCAATATCTCCAAAGTTTTATGTCCGGTTCTCTATTAGCAGAAGACTAAATGGCTAAACTGCAATCTTCTGAAGCAAGCGAGGGGTTTGTTGGTTCAGATTGTAGATATATTGACGCAGTGCGGGATCGTAGTCTTCGCGAGCGGTAAAATCGTTAGACTCATCGCTCAATCCTTCGCTCCACAATCCCGTGTAAATTGGAATTTCCCGCTCTTGTGTTTCTCGCACGATTCGATAAATATCTTGAATGCGAGGCGGTTGGTAGTTGACTTCGTTAAATTGTTGCTCCAGTGCCGATCCTTTGGCGATGTAAGTTGGGTTAAGATAAACGATTAAATCGATTCCAACGCGATCGCACTGTTCGACCAGATAGTCAATGGTCGCGATCGCCTCGGTTACCCCCTCTTCATCAGTCATGGTCGGACCGGGTTTAACCAACACGTACGAGGTCAAACGAACGCCATACTGACCGAGGATGGCGAGTTTTTTCTCAAAAAACTTTTTCGAGACTTTCTTGTTTAAAGCAACTTGACGCAGGAAATCATTTTGCGTCTCCCAGCCAATTGTTAGATCTAATTGTACGCCATTAGGTATTTGAGTGAGAATATAGTCAATATATTCCTCGCTAACGTATTCGGGTCGCGTCTCCAATGCCAAGACTTGAAGTTGGGGACAAGACTGGATGGCATTGAGGAAATAATCCATCGCCACCTTTGGGAAACGTTGCGTATCTAAAATCGATCCTTCATTACCAATCGAGATTTGCTGCAACGTGGGTAATCGATCGCCGTATCGCTGCCAAAGCCAGTCAATTTGCTCGACAATCTCGCTCGCTTCAACGTCGCGTTCGGACGATCGGGTGGGTATCGCACAGTACGCACATTGAAATTGACATTTTTTGGTATAAAGAGAAATAACCAGATCTTGCAAGCCTAAAAATTGACGCAAGCCTGAATAAACGGGTCGGTTAAAGCTCATTAACATTATCTCCAGCGAGTATCGGCGGATCTACACAACATATGTCATTCACGCCGTATCGATACGAGGATCGTAGAATGATTGGAATCTTAGCATTTTACCAGCCAATAAAAAGAAATGCTTTATATTTCTTGATAATTAATCTCAAAATAGCGTTATCGTATTGTCAGGATGCTCTAACACGCCGATCTCGGCACGATTTCTCATACAGTACCGATGGTAATTGTCGAAATATCATAATAATAAAAATCCTCTCGATCGAGAATATAATGCGCCGAAGTTGAATCGAAATAGGAATTCCACTCTTGGAGGTCTGACTCACTGAGGTAAGGAGAAGCTGCCCGAGATAGCGATTGAGCCATGTCAATTAAGTAAGTTTTATTTTCGGGACTCAACGGCGCAAAAATTGGTGTCGGGTAAAGGCGAGTCGAGACGCTTTGGAATGCCAAGTTGAAGAACAATTGGCGAACTCGACGACCGACAAAATGGTCGAAATAGTTTTCGCTCGACTGGCGATCGACACAGCGGGCTGTGGCTGCCATCACTTTCGAGAGCAATTCTGGTGAAATCAAAGAATAAATAATAGTTCCGTCATCAAATTCTTTGGAAATAACTCGACCGCCCGGTTTAGTAACCCGCTTTTGTTCTTGTAAGATTCTTTTTTGTGTATTATTCTTGAAATAGGTTAAAGAATTGCCACAAAACGTGACGTCAAAGCTATTGTCATCGTATGGAATTTCTTCCAGGCTACCTTGTTTGTATTCAATAATATCTTTGTAATCGGGATATTGAGCTATATTGTTTTGGGCAAATTCAATTGAGTCAGTCGAGATATCGAGTCCGATCGCGCGACCGTTGGGTTTGACTTTGTCCGCAAACAAGACCGTCCACAATCCCGGTCCCGAGGCTAGATCGAGAACGCGATCGCCCGGTTGAAGTTGTAAGTCTTCCACCATTTGGCGTCGATAGGTGGCTTTGGTCTGATGGTGAGCCATTAACCAATCAATTCCCGAGTAGTGAACTCCAGTATCGCTTTCGTGCATGAATGATTTTGTCCTACTTAAAAATATCGAAAAGTAGATCCAGTTCGATTGGGCTGGATCCGATTTCAATTCGATCGAAACTGAATTAGTTAAACTTTATTCTATATTAGAAATTATCCCAAGTCGAGCAAATATCGATTAATCTGCTTCAAGCGCAAACAAAGTGAATTTGGGCGGACAAAATAGGCGTATTGGCGCAATGCTCATGCCAATCCCAGAATTGACATAAAGTTGATTGCCCGGTTGACCGTAATCTTTAGCCCAACCATCGGCGTGAACCTTATCGGGTTGTATCAATCTCAACCAAGACCATTGTGGCGTACCGGGAATTCGGACTTGCCCTCCATGGGTATGTCCGGCGACGGCGAAGGGAGCCGAGTTGGTGGGAAACTTTTCGAATGAATCGGGATTGTGCATCATGGTAATCCTGGGATGACTCTCTGGCAAACCGCTTAATGCTCGTTTGACGTCATCTCGTTTTGCCCATAACGAATCGACCCCAACTAAGTTTAAAGATTCGTTACTGTCGGGCAGTTTCAGTTGAACTGACTCGTTTTCTAGGACTTCAATTCCCGCCGCTTCTAATGCCGTTCTCAAACGCTCGGCTTCTGTCACTTTTGGAGATGCAGACTTACCGCTCATTCCATAATCGTGATTGCCCAACACTGCATAGGTTGGAATCCCCGCTTTGACCAGGGGACGAACGATATCGACGGCGGTTTCGATTTCGGATTGGATATTTAAGCCGGGATGGTAAATAAAGTCACCGCTAATTAATGCAACTGCCGGTTTGGCTTCAATCAATTCAGCCACGCTGCGGCGAGCTGTCTCGCGATTGTCGCCCCAGAGTCCGATTTGAAAATCTGAAATGTGTCCGATTCGTTTGCCTTGCCAAGCGGGGGGAAGATTGGGAATTCGAGCAGTTTCGTTATCTGTAATCAGGATGCGAGGTTCGATAAAGCTCCAGATAACGAGCAAAATCACTAAACTCGCGATCGCCAAGCTGGTATATTTTAGTTTTTGAAATAGGTTCCTCATAAATTTCAAAGATCGATTGACAGAATGCTAAATTGCAGAAGGGGCAGCGGCAACGGTTGGCGCTGGCAAATCTACAATACAGCAAGTCGTCCTCTGGGAAAACGCCAGGATACGTTCTGGACTGGCAATGGAAGGGTCGGTTAATCCGCGTGTCGGCTCGAAAAGCCCACCCAACTGCACTCCGCTATCGATATTATTGGGCTTCCTTTATCTTAATTGGCAATGGGTTGTAGTAGCGGGACTTAACCGATTGGCTCAGCCGGGATCAAGACGTTTTCACCGCTCACAAAGCGCTTTAGGATTTCATTTTTGGATGATTTTTGTTTAAGTCCCGTTCTGAAATCGAAGTATGATTCTCTTTGTCTTGGGGATGGAGTCGCGAACGGTGCCGCTCGGAGATAAATTGCTCGGGATCGATGCCATCAAACGTAGGCGGCAACCAAACTCTGACGATCAGCAACGCTCCTAATACT
>CAYQUF010000047.1:0-28120 GCA_964420595.1 uncultured bacterium | reverse complement strand
CCATTCATCTCTCGCTTCAATCCAAGATTTGAAGCGGAGGATTCTGGCGGGTTTGGCTAAATATTGTCTGATATCCCTGCCGATCTTTGCCAGCAAGCATGACATACTAGGGATGTTCGTACGCTCGACGCCGCTCGATCGGTTGGAATTATGATGGACACGCTGGCATACCTTCATCTAGTCGCTGCTTACGAAGATCCCACGGATTACCAGCAGCGTTTCGCCCGGCAATTAAGTCGATATCTAGACGGATTGCACGGACGCCTTTTCCCGATTTGGGCATTCGCGCGCTTGCTCTCGGTGGGGATCGTTCTGGCAGCTCTGACCGCGACCGGCGATGCGATGGCTGTTTTGTTAGAACGCGGCAGTCAGGGCGAAGCGGTAACCCGGCTCCAGCAAACTCTGACCGAGATTGGCGTTTACGACGGACCGATTACGGGATTCTACGGCGAGCTGACCGAAGCAGCGGTCGTCCGATTTCAGCAACGGAACAATCTCTCGCCAGACGGTATTTTCGGTTCCAATACCGAAGCCGCACTCTACAATCGCCCCAGCACATCGGTGCAATCCTACAACGTGCCGTTTGAACCGAGCAATCGCACCTGGCAGCGCGGCAACGAAGATCCCGAAATTAAAGCCATCCAAACCACGTTAAAAAATGCGGGCTACTATCGCGGTCCGATTACGGGATTTTTCGGTCGGTTGACGGAAGAGGCGCTCCAAAACTATCAAAACGATAAAGGTTTAGACGTCACTGGAACCTTTAATGCCTCCACTCGTGCGGCTTTATTCGGTCAATCGAGCGCGACGATTGCGGCTAAAGCCAATGCCAAACCCCAAGCTCGTCCGGCAGCAGCAGCAACGCAGCAATCTCCCCAACCCTTACGACGCGGAGATAGCGGCGATCGCGTGGTGGTGCTTCAACGTCGCTTGCAAGATTTAGGCTACTACGACGGGGGCATTAACGGTCGTTTCAACAATCTCACCGAAGCCGCCGTTCTCCGATTCCAGCAAGACAAGGGGTTAGCCGTCACCGGAATTGTCAACGCGCAAACGGTCGAGCAGATTAACAACAGCCGCGCCGAACCCGTCGAGCCGCAAGACTTTAACAATCCCATCCAGTTGGGATTGCAGCGAGGCAGTAGCGGGACGGCGGTGCGCGAGTTACAGCAGCGGTTGCAAGCCTTCAACGCTTTTGACGGCGAGATCGACGGCGCATTCGGACCTCGCACCGAAGCGGCTCTCGTGCGGTTTCAACAAGCGAATGGATTGGCGGCTACCGGACGGGTGGACGAGCAAACCCGAGACTTACTTGGCGGAACCTTCTCGAATGCAACGGCATCGGCTCCCTCGTATTCACCCTCGTATTCAAATCGACCCTTACAAATCAGCCGCAACCTCGTTCGTGGCGATACGGGGGAAGATGTCCGACGCCTGCAAGAATATTTGCGAGATCTCGGCTATTTCGATCCCAACGTGACGGCGACGGGATTCTACGGCGAAATTACCGAGGAAGCCGTGCGAGACTTCCAACGCGATCGCGGTTTGTCGCAAGACGGAGAAGTCGGTCCCAACACGCGAGCGGCACTCGCCGGAACCGTCGGGACAACCTCGTTTGTTACCGATCCAATTCCCGAACCCGAACCCGTACCTATCTCTCGGACGTTAAGAGACGGCAGTTTTGGGTCAGACGTAGAAATCTTGCAACAGCGCTTGCGATCGCTCGGTTTCTACCAAGGTCCGATCGACAGCGACTTCGGTCCCCAAACCCGAGCAGCCGTACGTCGTTTCCAACAGGCTCGCGGTCTGTCGGTCGATGGCATCGCCGGAACGAATACCCTCAACGCCTTATTTGACGGTCGCACCAAACGCTATGTGGTCGTTGTCCCCGAGCGCAATAACTACACCCTCGAAGCCGTCCGCCAAGCGGTGGCGCAGGCGACCTTAGCGAATGACAAGCAACGGGGACCTTACGTGAATGCCGGCGAATTTAACAGCCGCGATCGCGCCGAACGGGTGTCACAAACCTTGCGATCGCGCGGTCTGGACGCTCGCGTGGCTTATTTCTAACCCTCCACCTAAACCGGTACGAGCGATCGCTGACAGGTCGGGCAAACCGCGTGAATGGTTAGCTGACAGTCGAGTAGGTGATACCCTTCTTTCTGAGCGGTCTTGGCACCGATCTTCAAAATCGGATCGCTCTTAAATTCAATGGTTTTATTGCACTTCACGCAAATTAAGTGATGGTGATGGTGAGGGTAGGGCTGATTGATTTCATAGTGTTTGTGTCCCTCGCCGAGTTCCAGCTCGCGCAAGATTCCCATGCGAGCCATTAACTTGAGCGTTCGATAGACCGTGGACAAGCTAATGCCCATTCCTTGTTGTTGCAAGAGATTGTATAAATCTTCGGCACTCAAGTGTTCTCCCTTGGGCAACTCTTGAAAAATATTAAGAATTGTCTCTCGCTGGGGCGTTAAACGCCAACCTCTTTCGTTTAACTCAGATTTGAGTGAGGCAGATGTGTAGTAAGCCATAATCACCTTTGCAAAAAGCCTCTTTATTGACAATGGTATACGAAATCTCTTCTTTTTGCAATTAAGTTCGCTTATTGATAAAAATTTTAAATAGCGCGATCGCATACAAAAGTGCCGAGACATCGCACCACACGCAACATCTCGGCAAACGTCAAACATCGATAGTCTCAGCGATCCCGGTTTAGCCTAGCGCTTCGAGGAAATCGCGAATTCGGTTGCGGCGTTTGGGCTGGCGCAGTTTTTGTAGCGCTTTCGCCTCAATTTGTCGAACCCGTTCGCGAGAAAGTTCTAGGGCGCGACCGATTTCTGCCAAAGAATAGGGATGACCGTCCCCCAATCCGAAGCGCATCCGAATCACGTCGCGTTCGCGGTCGCTCAAGTCCGCGAGCAAATTGTGCAACTCGAACTGGAGGGACTCGCGCATGAGTTTGTCTTCGGGAGAAGCGTCGTCCGTTTCGAGCAATTCCCCCAGTTCGGTATCCTTTTCTTTCCCGACCTTGGTATCGAGAGAAATCGAACGGGGCACCCGCAACAATACTTCGCGCACTTGCGGCGGCGTCATGTCCAGCGCCTTGGCAATTTCGTCGATGGTGGGGGTGCGACCTTTTTCTTGAGCCAGTTGCCGTTGGGCTTTCTTAATTTTGTTAAGTTTTTCGGTAATGTGAACCGGGAGGCGAATCGTCCGACTCTGAGTCGCGATCGCTCGCGTGATGCCCTGACGGATCCACCAGTAAGCATAAGTACTGAAGCGGTAGCCCCGCGTCGGATCGAACTTCTCGACCGCTCGCTCCAGTCCCAGGGTGCCTTCCTGAATCAGATCCAACAGCTCCAGACCGCGATTTTGATACTTCTTCGCCACTGACACGACCAAGCGCAAATTCGCCTTAATCATGTGTTCCTTGGCGCGAATTCCGCTCAATTGGATGTGTTCGAGTTCCGAGAGTTCCAGTTTGGCTAATTCAGCCCACCGATGCTTGCCGCCCTTGAGCAACGGCTTCAACTCAGTCGAAACAATTCCTGCTTCTTTCGCCCACCGTTCCAAAGACGGGCTGTGACCCAACTGAGCGGCGAGGCGATCGCGCACTCCAATGGCATCGACATAGCGCTGCATGAGTTCGTCGCCCTCGCGAGCCGCTTGACGGCGAAATTCGAGCAGTTCCATGTAGCGCTGCACCTTTTGCGCCTCGGCAACTTCTTCATCTCGCCCGAGTAAATTTACCCGACCAATTTCTTGGAGATACAAACGAACCAAATCGGTCGTGCTGCGGCTGGCTTTAGACGACCCGCCAGCCCCATCTGCATCCCCCATTTCTACCGCGATTGCCTCTTGGTCGATCTCCTCTTCGATCGCCTCTCCTGTCTCGATAGTGCTGTCATTATCAGACAACCGATTCAGCGCCTGTGGGTTGGTAACAGGTTGTCGATCGTTGTATTCTTGGTTAATAGGAGTTCCTGGCATGGTACTTGTCTCAATTGCTCCAGGTGAAAAGGGGGTTCGGTTCAACGAGGAGCCGCTTGGTGTCAGAGTTTCGCGCAACGAAGACTGACTTTTACTCCTAAGAGTTCCGTGACCCACCCGTTAACAGGTCGGCAACCGATCGCGAGATTAAATTGCTTTGAAAGCTTAATTCGCGCGATTGCATCGAAGTACAGATTCTCTAGCAATGCCTGTAGTATAGGGAACTTGGCAAGTCAAGCGTGCGATCGATATCAGATCTCAATGCTAATCTTCATCACCTCAACACCCGGTTCCCGATCGCTTCTCGATCGACGCGATAATTCTTAATAAAAAACGAGCCTCGCGCCGAGACTCGCCAAAATGAAAATGCTGGATGCTGGATGGGACTTCAACTCTATCGATTGTGGGGCGATCGCGAGTTTTGTAAAGTCCGTCCGCTCCAGCCCGGATAACGGATCCAGATCCCCCTCGATCGCCCGACGAACGCACGCCAAAGCTGCGATCGCGATCGCTAAAACTTGAGTCGCTGTCGGTGGTTGGCGACCGATTCGACTAATCCAATCGCAATAAAATTGGTCAACAGCGCCGATCGCCCGTAACTGAGCCACGGCAGCGGAATCCCCGTCACCGGTGCCAACCCGATGGTCATGCTGACATTGACCACCACCTGAAACAGCAGCATCGACAGCACGCCAATCGCCAGCAGGGAACCAAAATTATCCTTCGAATTCTGGGCAATAATCGTCAAGCGCAGGCAGATCAGCCAAAACGCCAACAGCACGGCAAAGCCGCCGACAAACCCCAGTTCCTCGCCAATCGCCGAAAAAATGAAGTCCGTGTGCTGCTCGGGAATGAATCCCCCTTGGGTTTGACTGCCCTGCGTCAGACCGCGTCCCCAGAATTCCCCCGCACCGATAGCAATGCGCGATTGGATCAAGTGGTAGCCGCCGCCGAGGGGATCCTGCTCCGGATTCATAAACAAGATCAAGCGATCTTTTTGATAGTCCTTGAGCAGTCCCCACAGAATGCGTCCCAACCGACCGGACACCAGGTTAATCGCCACCGCCATCACAGCTCCGACCCGCGACCAGGGCAGCGACCACCAAGCCACGATTCCCATCATCGCGACCCAAGCAAACCATCCCGGTAAAAACATGCCGAACAAAATTGCCGACACCACCGGAGACACCAGCAAGATCAACCAGCCGGTATGGGCGTTGGCCCAATAGAGCATCCCCAACACGATCGCCCCGAACACCAGCGAGGTGCCCAAATCCGGCTGCAAAAACACCAGCGCCCAGGGAATCGCCGTAATGCAGAGAGTTTTGATCGTCACCGACAGTTTCGCGGCAGTCTGACCGTGCAACACCGCCGCCAGCGTGATGATAATTCCCAACTTCGAAAACTCCGACGGCTGCACGTTAAAGCTGCCGATGGTCAGCCACCGCTGCGCCCCGAGGGCGGTCGTTCCCACCACCATCACGGCAATTAACGAAATATTGGTGACGCCGTAGACCACCCACTGCCAGCGCAACAGCATTTCGTAACGCCAGCGAGCGATCGCGCCGACGATAACCACCCCCACGCCGCCAATTGCCCAGTGTTGCCACCAGTCCGTTTGCTCCCAACTCAGTTGGGTACTGCGGATCGCCACCCCCCCGAGCAGGGTCAGGGCGACGGGGAGCAGAAACAACAGCCAATCGGCTTCCTGCCAAGGTTGCCAAAATTCGCGAAAGCGAAAGCGAGAGAAAGACTTATAGAGCATTGAATTGCGTGCAGATGAGGTTCGATGGGTCGGGGACGAGGGCAAACCGCTTGCCTAGCATTGTTTACCGACTCGCCAAAGCCGCAACAGAAACTTTCGCCGCCACTTGTTGGGCAATTTGCTTCAGAGCTTTCGCCGACGCCGACTCTGGAGTCGCCACCACGATCGGAATGCCGCGATCGCCCCCTTCGCGCATGGGAATTTCCAGCGGCACGCAGCCCAACAGCGAAATGCCCAACTCGTCGGAAGTTTTCTGTCCGCCGCCCGAACCAAAGATATCGTAGTGGCGATCGGGCAGATCCGGCGGGATAAAATAACTCATATTTTCGATAATACCCAACACCGGAACGTCCAACTGGCGGAACATCATCAGTCCCTTACGCGCGTCCAGCAGCGCCACGTCTTGCGGCGTCGTGACGATCGCCACCCCAGCCATGGGCACCGCTTGCGCCAGGGTCAGTTGCGCGTCGCCGGTTCCGGGAGGCATATCGACGATCAGGTAATCGAGTTCGCCCCACTCGACTTGATAGAGAAACTGGCGAATCACGCCGTTGAGCATCGGACCGCGCCAAATCACCGGCTGGTCTTTATCGATTAAAAACGCCATCGACACCAGCTTCACGCCGTGGTTGAACGCCGGTTCGAGGACTTCGCCCTTGGGACTTTCGCGCACCATCACTTTGGCATCGCCCAATCCCAACATACTCGGGGCATTCGGACCGTAGATGTCGGCATCGAGCAGACCCACCTTCGCCCCCGATTGAGCCAGGGACACGGCAATATTGACGGCAACGCTGCTTTTGCCGACACCGCCTTTGCCGCTGGAGACGGCGAGGATATTTTTAATGCCTTCGATCCCTTGCTTGTCGGGCAATCCTTTCTGCTGGGGCGTTTCGGCGGTGACTTCCACGTTGACTTCCCCCACGCCGGGCAAGGTGCGTACGGCATTCTGGCAGTCTTCGACGATAAATTCGCGCAGGGGACACGCGGGGGTGGTCAGTACCAGCGTAAAGCTGACGTTCCCCGCATCGACGGTGACGTCGCGAATCATGTTTAATTCGACCAAACTCCGCTGGAGTTCGGGATCTTGAACGGGTCGCAACACTTCTAAAACGGCGTTGGTATCGAGCGTATCCGGCATAGTGTTCTCGTCTCTCAACTCAGGCAATCCAGGTCGTCCGATTCGGGACCGGGTCTTCACAATTAGTTTCTAATGTATCTTTTTTCGGCGGGAGATTGAGGGGGAGATGGCGTCGCTAACCGGTAAAATTAATGCCGGTTCTCCGGTGCGATGCGTGCTGGCGATCGCAATTCGTTTTAGACTAAGGGTGACTAAGGGTAAGGGGCGTCGGAATGCTAGGAAAGCGCCCGCTCGAACCAGCCCATGTCTCTTCGATCGCCCGGCGGTCGCCCCGAGAGCGAACCGACACGCACAAACGATACAGAATTTTGCAGCAGCTATGAGTGCAACCCCCACTTCCCAACCCCTGACGAGCCAACCCAAACCGCCCGAAGACTCGCAAAAGCGCATCAGCCAATGGATGCAGCGCCTGCAAGATGGCATTTGCGCCGAACTCGAACGGCTCGACGGCAAGGGTAAATTTCAAGAAGACTCGTGGAAACGCCCTCACGGGGGCGGCGGGCGATCGCGCGTCATTCGCGACGGGGGCGTCTTCGAGCAAGGCGGCGTCAACTTTTCGGAGGTTTGGGGATCCCAATTGCCCCCCTCGATCCTCAAACAGCGTCCGGAAGCCGAAGGACACCAGTTCTACGCCACGGGAACCTCGATGGTGCTGCACCCGCGCAATCCCTACGTCCCGACGGTTCACCTCAACTATCGCTACTTTGAAGCCGGACCGGTGTGGTGGTTTGGCGGCGGTGCGGACTTGACGCCGTACTATCCGTTTGCCGAAGATGCCGCGCACTTTCACCAAACCTTGAAGCAAGCCTGCGACCAGCATCACCCGCAATACTATCCGACGTTCAAGCGCTGGTGCGACGAATACTTTTATATCAAGCACCGTCAGGAATCCCGAGGCATCGGCGGCATCTTTTTCGACTATCAAGACGGTCGGGGCAAATTGTATCGCGGTCCGGATCCCGAAGGCGCGGCAGCCGAATATAGCGATCGCGTCGGCGAATTGAACGATCGCCCTTGGGAAGAATTATTTGCCTTTGTCCGCGATTGCGGCGATGCCTTTTTACCGGCGTACGTGCCTATCGCCCAGCGGCGGGGAAACCTGGAATACGGCGATCGCCAGCGCAATTTTCAACTCTACCGTCGCGGTCGCTATGTCGAATTTAACTTGGTTTACGATCGCGGAACGGTGTTCGGCTTGCAGACCAACGGTCGCACCGAATCGATTCTCATGTCCCTTCCGCCCTTGGTGCGCTGGGAATACGGCTACCAACCCGACCCCGACACCCCAGAAGCCGAATTGTATGAAACCTTCTTAAAGCCTCAAGATTGGGCAAACTGGACGCCGAGTCCCTCGAAAGACTAAGTTACACTAGACAACGATAGCGATTAATTCGCACAAGAGAGACTTCGAGCCTCTCCTGGGGGCGATCGCTCCCAGCCGACACTTTTCTACCCAGCTTTGAGACGTTGGCGGAAAAGTTTGCGTACAATACTAGAAATTCCGAACGGCGAAGCATTCACGATTTCGAGGGAGGGTCAGTGATCCATATCGAGCAGAAAACCCACACGACTCAAGATGGCACGACGGTCATCGTCCTGGCACCGACAGGTCGTTTGGATATCACCACCGCTTGGCAGTTTCGCCTGAAGCTACAAGAGTGTATTTCCAAACTCAGCCGTCACGTGGTCGTTAATTTGGGTCAGGTTAACTTTATCGACAGCTCCGGTCTGACGTCTTTGGTCGCCGGAATGCGCGATGCTGACAAAGTTAAAGGCAGCTTCCGAATTTGCAACGTTCACCCCGAAGCCAAGTTGGTGTTTGAGGTCACGATGATGGATTCGGTGTTTGAAATCTTCGAGACGGAAGAAGAAGCACTCGAAAGCGGCGTGCGAGCCAGCTAGCAGTTGGTTCGCCATCCTTCGCGTCTGTTGGGGCAACATCTGTGGTGTTGTCTCCAAAGCTCCTATCGGGAAAATTCGTCCGAAAAATCCCGGTGCTTGGCAAAGCGATAAGGACCGAGAATCGCCCCCCACAGAGTCTTACCGCTGTCGGGATCGACACCTTTGTCGTAACTGAGAAATTCAGCGGCACCCACCTCGAATCCGAGTTCGACTTGGCGGGTTTTTCCGGTATAGGTAAAGCAGCAGCGGGCGTCGGGCGGAGGAACGGCACGAAAGCGATCCGCCCCAGGCGATCGGACGACCGTTAAAGTGCATCCGGGTAAATCTTGGAGGTATTCGGGGGCGATCCTCTCCAGTCGGAGGCGATCGCGAGCGGCACCGCGTATGGCTTCGGGATCTCGAAAGCCGTAATATTGAATTCGGGCGATCGTTTGTCGATCTCGACCGGGCTGCAATCGTAGAATTCGCGGGCGATAGGGGCGATCCAGATTCAAAACGTTGGCTTGCTCGGCAAACAGAGTCAGGCTGTCTTGGGCAAACAGCGGTATCGGTCGGTGCCACCAACGCAAATGCACGTACCACGCGGGATCGGCGATCGCTTGCGCTTCGTTGTCAAACTCTCCTGCCAGATAAGCCGCCAGGGTTATTAACTCGGTAGAAAAATTCATCGCGGTTCCATACCTTGGCAAACGACCCCATAAACGAGACAATGGAAAATACTATTGTCCCCCTAAAGCGTGACCTGTGGATAACGTCCGTACTGTTTCAGATACTAAGCGAAGTTTCTACACCGTCCACACCCGCCCGATTAACTCGATTTATCGTCGGGTCGTCGAAGAGTTGATGGTGGAAATGCATTTGCTGTCGGTTAATGCCAATTTTCGTTACGATCCCATCTATGCATTGGGGGTTGTCTCGACTTTCGACCGATTCATGCAGGGCTACCAGCCGCAAAAAGATAAAGATTCTATTTTTAACGCCCTCTGCCAAGCCTTAGAGCAAGATCCGCAGCAATACCGCCAAGATGCCGAATGGGTTAGCAATTTAGCCGCTGGGCTGTCCTCCGAGCAAATTGTCGATTTGTTGAGCCTTTCTGCGACGCCCCAAGGGAGCGAATCTTTACGCGAAACCTTGGAGGGAATTGCCAATAACGATAAGTTTAAGTACAGTCGCTTGTTCGCCATCGGCTTGTTAAATCTGTTAGAACTCGCCGATATCGAGTTCGAGCAAGATGCGAAAAAACGAGAAGCCGCCCTCGATCGCATTGGCGAAGCATTAAAATTGCCGCGAGGGAAGATCGAGAAAGATTTGGATCTCTATCGCAGCAACCTAGAAAAAATGGTACAGGCACAATCGGTGATGGAAGATATTTTACAAGCCGATCGCCGCAAGCGAGACGAACGCGCTCAAGCGAAAACGAAAGGGAAAGATACGGTGGCGACGCCTACGGACGAATCTAAAGATGAAAAAGATAAAGGCGAAGCGGCGTCTGAATCTTAACCCTAGCATTGGGAAATAGTGGAATGGGGGGTTGGCAATCGAGCCCCCATTACGTTTTATAGGTTTAATTGGGTTGGCATTTGCCCGCTCGAATCAGTCCGACGCGGCGGGCGATCGCTTCTTGGGGAGAGGAAAACGGTCCCCACTGCGCCACAATGTCCGAGTTGTCTCTGTTTTCAAGGCGATCGCTGGCGACGATCTCGCATTTGCCCGAGGCAAGCTTAATAATTAACAAGTTTTGCGCGCTTTCCATATCACACTCAGTTTCTTGTTAAATTCATGGTAACGCCGACGCTCCCTCAATCCCGTCCTAATCATGATTTCCCTCGAAGATTGGATAGTCAGATATTAGCGGGTAGTGCGTGACGGCGATTTGACGCGATCTCGAACCACCAAACTCGATCGTCACCGCAACACGCTCTACCGAGATGCGTTCGTGGTGTGGTAAAGTTTAAACGGTATGTCTAATTTCAGGTGTCGCTGCAATCTGTCTCGCGTACCACACAATGCCACATTTGTCAAATTCAGGCGATCGCCCCGATACCAAAATCCGTGACGCGAGCGCGAATATCGAAGAGTTTGTAGAAAAATAGACCCAACGAAAGAATAGGGAATTCGGCGTTTGTGGCGGTCAATTTTGCAAAATTTGATATACGACGCCTTGATTATGAATTCTAGAGAATCTTACCAAATTGGCTGAAACAACGCAAGTCCGTAGCGCAATTGAGAATTTTCGCAGTTAGGGGGTTGACAAGATTGTTGCCAAAATTGGGGTTTTGCATTAGAATTTATAAACTCAATCGCAAAAGCAATTAGGCTGACTTGACAATAGAACCGAACAGTCAGCCGGGACAATGCTCGCAAACGACACCGCAGAGTTCCCTTGGTGTTCTTGAACTTTGTGGCGAACGTGTCCCAGACCATTGTTTGGTTGGGTTGAGGCAGCGAAACCCAACCTACAAATGTTATGTCCGTTTTCGAGAATTTCGCCGCAACGACTTCGACTTCAATTTCCCCTGAATTGCCTCAATCAAATCCGCCTTCGTCACTTCCGGCTCCACCACCTCTGTCACATTCCCAGGCAATCGAGTCGGGTCGAGGGAAAAACTCTGGGCAACTTCTTCAATTTGTTCGAATTGCGCGTCCAAAATCTCGGGATCGTTTTGATACCACCGGGTAACGGCATTCGATAGCGTTTCGACTTCATCGTCTAACGGCAAGATAACCCGTTCGAGGTCTTCTAAAGACTCGGCGTCTAATGGCGACCGGCGCAATTGGATGAGTTCGATTAATGCTAATAAATTTTGTTGCTCGAATTTCACAGTATTGCTCCTAATTAACCGATGGGTTAAAATCCCCCCGACGCACTTTCTATTTCCTCATCCGCCGCTGAATTTGCTCGATCTGCACTGCAAAATACGCCTCGCGACTGTTGAGCTGTCGGGCGATGTTCATGCCATTTTGAAACGCCTGCAACGCCTCAGAGTACGCTTGGCGATCGCGGTAAATTCGTCCCATGCGATCGTATGCCGTCATTTTGCCGTATTCGTCCCGCGTCCAGCGATGCACTTCTAATAATGCCCGATACACTTGAATAGCAGCACCGAAATCTTCGCGATCTTCGTACAGGTCAGCCAAACGAGTTAGAGCCTCCCCCGCCTTATAAAACTGTTGGTTCGACCAGGCTAAATTGTAAGCTGCGCGATAATTTTCAATCGCGCGATCGAACTGTCCCAATACTTCGTAATCCGAGGCGATCGCTAACTTCAAAGCCGTGAGGCGATCGCGTTGTTGGGCATTCGCATAGCGATCCGATAACTGCTCCTTCACCCCAACCGCCCGCTGGGGTTGTTTCAATTGGTCGTAAATATACGCCAGCCGTTGCAAATAGCGCAATTCCGAGGCGCGATCGCCCTGTTGCTGCGCCAACACCAACAATTGCTCGTACGCCTGTGCCGCTTCGAGATAGTCCAACCAACGGAAATTTACCCGCGCCAAATCCCGTAACGTTGCCTCTCGCGCCGCCGTATCCTCTTGCGTTTCGGTAATAGAGAGCGCCTGGCGATACACCGCCACCGCGTCATCCTTGGCGCCCACCGCCTCAAACGCCTCCCCGACCGATTGCAGGGTTTGGGCGTCCGCTGGCGACTCGCACTGAACTTGCCAGCGAATATCGCGCAAGCGACGGCTCACCACTTGCGCCTGGGACGGACGATTTTCCTCCCACGCCACCTTTCCCACCCGTTGCAGCGCCTTTAATTCCGCCTCGAGTCCCAACAATCGCCGCAACCGCAATTCTCGCTGCCACGTTTCAAACGCCGCCGTCAAATTTCCCGCCTGTCGCTGCGCCTGTGCCTTCGCGTTCAACTCGTCCAACTTCGGAGCCAGCGCCTCTTTTTCTGCCTCCGTCAGCGGTCGATCCGAAGCGGGTAAGAGCGGGTCCGACTCGTCGAGTTCCAAGGGACTGGCGGGAAACACCTGTCGTTCGGCGCGTCGCTGCACTTCCTCGCAGGCTTCGCTATCTGCTTCCTGTGCCACCACTGCCACTTGTCCCCACCCAAAGATTAAAGCGATCGCCAACGCCAAACCAACTCGATGCATATCAGCCGCCTCCACCTATCGATCCTTGCAATTATCGCATTTGCACTCCCTGCACCCCTCATTGGCTGTTACATTAAGACCGAGGGACAGTAGCCGACGGGAGGGCGCGAGTGTACTGTAACGATCTTCCAACACAGATGGTTCGCCGACGAGGATTGTTTCGGGGACTGCTCGCATTTTTAATAGCGGCGATCGCCTTTTTAACCAACGCTTGCGACCTTCCCCGCGTCGAGGCGCAAGAGCGGATGTTTTTGGATCTCTCCCTCGAATTTCTCGACGAGTACCAACTCCCCCGACGCCAATTCGAGCAAACCCCGGTGCGCGGACTCTCCGATCTCGCCTACGATCGCCAAACGGAGAAATTCTACGCCATCTCCGACGATCGCAGCATTTACGCCCCCGCTCGATTTTATACTCTCGATCTCGAACTCGACGACAATCTCGATCGCGCGGGAATCCGTCGCGTCAATGTCGAGAAGGTGACCTATCTCAAAAACGAGGACGGTCAGACCTATCCGTGGGACGGTATCGATCCCGAAGGCATCACCCTCTCGCCGCAAAATAGCGTTTTCGTTGCCAGCGAAGGGTTTGCCAGCAAGCAGGTGGATCCGTTTGTCGGCGAATTCGATCGCGACAGCGGACAACTGCTCCACAGCCTCCCCCTGCCCAAATTTTATATTCCCGATGCCAAGGACGAAGACCAGACGGTGGGGATTCGGGAAAACCTCGGGTTTGAGGCTCTAGCGCTCAATGGGGGATTCAGCACCACCGACGGGGAGCCATTCCGGGTGTTTGTGGGCACAGAATCGGCACTGTTGCAAGATTTAAAAGAGTCGGAAGACGGAGCGGCGATCGCCAACGCGCGGCTGCTGCACTATCTGATTTTAGATGGCAAAGCTCAGTTGCTCGCCGAACACGCCTATCCCCTCGATGGGGGAAAGCGATGGTCTCTCGTGAACGGACTGACGGCTTTGGTGGCGCTGGATGGCGGGAGCGGTCATTTTCTCAGTTTGGAGCGCAGTTTTGGCTTTCTGGGATACGGCGCAAAAATTTATCAGGTTGCTACGGGCAGTGCGACCGATATTTCCAGTTTTGAAAGTATTAAAAATGCTATTGATGGCATTAAACCCGCTCGCAAAAAATTGATGCTCGATTTAAGCGACCTCGGAATCACGCTGGACAATTTAGAGGGAATGACCCTCGGTCCGCGATTGCCGGATGGCTCTCAAAGTTTGGTACTCGTAAGCGACGATAATTTTGAAGAGGCGCAAGTGACGCAATTTTTATTATTTAGAATTCGGAAAAACTGAGAAAGAAATAGGCAGTGGGCAATCCAACCTATCTCATCAACCTTGGAAAGGCTCTCATTAAATAGATAACAGGCAACGGGCAACAGTGGAAATTAGCGACTGGTGACGGGTGACTGGCGAGCGATCGCTGGCGAGCGACAATTTTTAAGTTTTTTGAACGCATTAAAACCTTGACTGTCCCGAGGCGATCGCGACAGCGTAAAATAATCGGGGATCGGAAGGCGATCGCGCCAAAACCATCCCATTGGCTCGATCGCGCCCAAGAGTTCAAATTCACACCAATTCAACGCGACTTATGACTCATCCGACCGATATTCTCACCCTCGCCCGCTGGATGGCAGCAGATTTTAGCAATCAAGAGCAAGCCTTTGAGAATCCACCTTTCTTTGCCCACATTCGCGTTTGCATGCGTCCTTTGCCCCCAGAACTTCTCTCCGGGATTAGCTTCTACGTCGAGCAAGCCTACGATTACCTGTTGAACCAACCGTATCGGGCGCGAGTTTTGAAACTCACCCAAGTTGAGGATAAAACCAACGGCGATCGCCTCGAAATCGAGAACTACCGCATCCTCGATCCCCAAGAATACTTCGGCGGCGGTCGCGATCCGCAACGGCTGCAAACCCTGAGCGCCGATCGGTTGGAAAAATTACCTATGTGCAATATGGTGGTCGAGTGGACGGGAAACAGTTTTAAAGGTGAAGTCGAACCGGGAAAAGGCTGCATGGTCGTGCGCAAGGGTCAATCGACCTACCTCGACAGCAGTTTCGAGATCGACGCCGATAAATTCATCAGCCTCGATCGCGGACGCGACCCGGACACCGACGAACACCGCTGGGGATCGCTCGCCGGACCCTTCCACTTCGTCCGTTGGGCGAGTTTTGCCGATGAAGTCCCAACCCACTGGTAAAGGCTCCGACAAGGCTCAATTCCCCGGCATTCGCCTTCCGTTCTCGCCCAGTCCCCCTTCGTTGGAGTTGGGTCTGTCACAGGGGACGCAAACCTGGTAGATTTAGCGAGTATTAGCAAGCAAGATTTGGCAACATGAAAGTTCTAGTTATTGGTGGTGATGGTTACTGCGGTTGGGCGACTGCGCTCTACCTTTCCAACCACGGTTACGAAGTCGGCATTCTCGATAATTTTGTGCGTCGCCACTGGGATCGACAGTTGTGCGTCGATACCCTAACCCCCATCGCGCCCATCGAGCAACGCCTGCAACGCTGGCGCGACCTGACGGGTAAGTCCATCGACTTGTTCGTCGGCGATATTAACAACTACGAATTTCTCAGCAAGAGCCTGCACCAGTTCGAACCCGAAGCGGTAATTCACTTCGGCGAACAGCGATCGGCACCCTTCTCGATGATCGATCGCGAACACGCGGTCATGACCCAGATGAACAACGTGGGGGGAACCCTCAACCTGCTGTATGCCATGAAGCAGGACTTCCCCGACGCGCACCTGGTCAAACTGGGAACGATGGGCGAATACGGCACGCCGAACATCGACATCGAAGAAGGCTACATCACTATCGAACACAACGGTCGCAAGGATACGCTTCCCTATCCGAAGCAACCCGGTAGCTTCTACCACCTCAGCAAAGTTCACGACAGCCACAACATCCAATTTGCCTGCAAGATTTGGGGACTGCGCGCCACCGACCTCAACCAAGGCGTGGTGTACGGCGTGCTCACCGACGAAACGGGCATGGACGAACTGCTGCTCAACCGCCTCGACTACGACGGCGTGTTTGGCACCGCACTGAATCGATTCTGCATCCAGGCGGCGATCGGACATCCGCTGACGGTGTACGGGAAAGGCGGTCAGACGCGCGGTTTCCTCGACATTCGCGATACCGTGCGCTGCATCGACCTGGCGCTGTCCAACCCCGCCAATCCCGGCGAATTCCGAGTGTTCAACCAGTTCACCGAAATGTTTAGCGTCGGCGATTTGGCGCTGAAGGTGAAGCAAGCTGGAAGTGCGTTGGGACTCGACGTAGACATCCAAAACCTGCCCAACCCCCGCGTCGAGCAAGAAGAACACTACTTCAACGCCAAGAATACCAACCTGCTCGATTTAGGGTTGCAGCCGCACTACCTGTCGGATTCCCTGCTCGATTCCCTGCTCAACTTTGCCATCAAGTACAAGCATCGCGTCGATAAGAACCAGATTCTCCCGAAAGTCTCTTGGCGCAGAACCTAGTTCTCCCTTGGCGCGAGGGATCGATCGCCTGCTGTCCCGCCTCGCGCCCCGATGTCGGGCAAAGTTGCCAACTTGCTAGTCCTGCTTTCGAGGGGATTCGAGCGAAGCGGATTCCGAGCGGACGGCTCGACCCTCGAAGGCATTTATACGATCGCGTTGTTGGTTCCGAAGCCAATCGGGCGTTCGGAGGCTCGACGCATTTACCGAGCAATTTCCCATGCGTATCGCCCTATTTACCGAAACGTTTCTCCCGAAAGTCGATGGCATTGTCACCCGATTGCGCCATACCGTCGAACACTTGCAGCGATCGGGTCACGACGTCCTCGTCTTCGCCCCCGAAGGCGGCATTAAAGAATACAAAGGCGCGCGAATTCACGGCATCGTCGGCTTTCCCCTACCGCTGTACCCCGAATTAAAACTCGCCGTTCCCAGTCCCACCCTGCGTCCGGTTATCGAAGAATTCCAGCCGGATGTGATTCACGCGGTCAACCCGGCGGTGTTGGGATTGGGCGGTTTGTACTACGCCAAAACCCTCGACATTCCCTTAGTCGCCTCTTACCACACCCACTTGCCCCAATACCTGCAACACTACGGTTTGGGGATGTTCGAGGAACTGTTGTGGGGCTTGCTGCGATCGTTCCACAATCAAGCTCGCCTGAACCTGTGTACCTCCACGGCGATGGTGCAAGAGCTGACCGGACACGGCATCGAGCGAGTGGACTTGTGGCAGCGGGGCGTCGATACGGAACTGTTTCGCCCCAGTTTAGCCAATCAAAAAATGCGATCGCGCCTCAGTCAAGGCAGTCCCGACAGTCCGATCTTGCTCTACGTCGGTCGCCTGTCTGCGGAAAAGGAAATCGAACAGATTCGTCCGGCACTCGAAGCGATTCCCAACGCGCGTCTGGCTCTCGTCGGCGACGGGCCCCACCGCGCCACCCTCGAACAGTACTTTGAAGGGACGCCGACCCACTTCGTCGGTTACCTGCAAGGGCTCGAACTCGCCTCTGCTTTTGCCTCTGCTGATGCGTTTGTGTTCCCCTCGCGCACGGAAACCCTGGGTCTGGTGCTGCTCGAAGCCATGGCGGCGGGATGTCCGGTCGTCGCAGCCGGAACCGGTGGCATTACCGATATCGTCACCGACGGCGTTAACGGCTACCTGTTCGACCCCAGCGACGATGCGGGAGCGATTCGCGCCACCCAACGGCTGTTGGACAACACCACCGAACGGGAGAATGTCCGTCAAAATGCCCGTCGGGAAGCCGAACTTTGGGGATGGGCAGCCGCGACCGAACAGCTATCGCGCTATTACGAAACGATTTTAGCCGGTCAACCCCTTTCGACGGCGGCTTAATGGCTGAATGAGGGGAGCGGGTCGCTAGCGGGGAAGGCGTCGTGTCTTCCCCATTTTGTTGATTGACAGACTCTCCATACCCTTCCCATCGGGTTATCGAGTTCGGGTCGTTCGTGGAGTTCGGGCAGTTCGCGAACTGCCCCTATAGACCAACGTTCTCCCCCTCCCCCGCTTTTTTCTCTATGCTGGAAGTAGGTTTGTTAACTTGGAAAGGGTGCGCGATCGACTGGGAACCCTTGCCCCACTCCTCGATGCGCGATCGATCGACCGTTCCCCTGTAAGGGTTCATCTTATGACCTTTTCCAACGCTGGTAGCGTTCTGGCAACTTTAACCCAAGGTAACCGCATGGATGCCTTGGCGCGTCGCGTCAAAGACCTGCCAGTGGGCGAGTTCGTTTGCTTGCTCGATTTTATTACGGCGGAGTTCCAGCAGTACCTGCGCGCGATCGATCTGATCGACAGCGAAACCCTCGAAACCCTGCTCGAACGGTTGCTCGATGCCTTTACCCTCAAAATCGGGCAAATCCTGCAAGCCGATCGCACCACGATCTTTCTCGTAGACGACGAGAAGGGGCAGCTTTGGTCGAAAATTATTCGAGGCGAAGGGGAACCGCCTCTCGAAATTCGCATTCCCATGCGCGTGGGGATTTTGGGACACGTCGCCATGACCGGGGAAGTCTTGAATATCGAGGACGCCTACGCCCATCCTCTCTTTAACGCCGAAGTAGACGAACACCCGGGCGATCGCACTCAAACCCTGCTGTGCGTGCCGATTTTTCACAGCAAAGATCGCGATCGCGTCGTGGCGGTGGTGCAACTGTCGAACAAAGCCGGGGACGTTCCTTTCAACCCAACCGACGAACAACAATTTCTCGCCTTCGCCGATTCGATTGGGATTATCCTCGAAAGCTGTCAGTCGTTTTATCGCGCCGCACGCAACCAACGGGGGGTCGCGGCGTTACTGAAGGCGACCACGTCCCTCGGACAAAGCTTAGATCTCGAAACCACCCTGCGAGCGGTGATGGATCAAGCTCGCGACTTGCTCGATGCCGATCGCAGTACCCTATTCTTACTCAGTCGGGACGGCAGCGAACTGTGGACGAAGGTGGCTTCGGCGGACGGTCGCACCCCGATCGAAATTCGCATTCCCGCCAATCGAGGCATTGCCGGTTACGTGGCGTCTACCGGGCGCACCCTCAATATTCCCGACGCTTACCAAGATCCCCGCTTCGACCCGACCACCGACCGCCGCACGGGTTACGTCACTCGCAACATTTTATGTATGCCCGTCTACAACTCTGAAAGCGAGTTAATCGGCGTTACCCAACTGATCAACAAGCGTCAGGGCAGTTTTACCTCTTCCGACGAACATTTTATGCGGGCGTTTAACATTCAGGCGGGGGTCGCCCTGGAAAATGCCCAACTGTTTGAAAATGTCAATTTAGAAAAGCAATATCAAAAAGATATCCTCCAAAGCCTCTCCGATGCGGTAATTTCGACGGATTTGCAAGGCTGTATCGTCACGATTAACGAGGCGGCGTTGGAATTGTTGGGCTGTCCGGTGAAACAAGCGAGCGGGAAACGCCACAAACGGCGGTGGGAAGCCAACTTAACCGGGCGTCCGGTGTGGGAAGTGGTGCCGATCGAAAATTTGCGATCGCGCCTGCAAGATAGCCTCAACAGCGGCGCGCGCCATTACGTTCCCGAACAAAGTCTCACGGTAGGGGTCTATTCGCCCTCGGAGCGGGAGGCGAACGTGTTGGTGCTGAAATCGCTCGACGATCCCGATACCTATTTCCCCTGGGGAAATCCGTCCCAGCCGCCGCTACAACCGTCGCAAATTACTCCCATCGAACGCAGCACCCACTTAACGGTGACGCCGCTGACCAATCCCGAGGGGGGAGTGCGTGGCGGTCTGGTGGTCCTGGAAGATATCAGCCGCGAGAAACGGATGAAAACCACCATGTATCGCTACATGACGCCGGGGGTCGCCGAGCGGGTGATGGCGTTGGGGGAAGATTCGCTGATGGTGGGGGAGCGCAAGGAAGTGACGATTTTATTTTCTGACATTCGCGGCTATACCACCCTGACGGAAAATTTGGGGGCGTCGGAGGTGGTGACGCTGCTGAATCAATATTTTGAAACCATGGTCGAGGCGGTGTTCGATCGCGAGGGAACCCTGGATAAGTTTATCGGCGACGCGATGATGGCGGTGTTTGGCGCACCCCTTCCCCTCACGGAAAATCACGCTTGGATGGCGGTACAGTCGGCGTTGGATATGCGGCGACGGTTGAAGGAGTTTAACCAGCGGCGAATTATCGACGCCCAACCCCAAATTCGCATCGGAATCGGCGTGAGTTCGGGTGAGGTAGTTTCGGGAAATATTGGCTCGCAAAAGCGGATGGACTACACCGTGATTGGCGATGGGGTGAATTTGAGTTCGCGCCTGGAGAGCGTGACGAAAGAATACGGCTGCGATATTATTATCAGCGAGTTTACCAATAATTTGTGCGGCGATCGCCTCTGGGTGCGGGAGTTGGATAAGATTCAAGTGAAGGGAAAGCACGAGGCGGTGAGCATTTACGAGTTAATCGGCGCGCGCGATCGCCCGTTGGACGCGACGACCGAACAGTTTTTGAATCTCTATCGCCAGGCGCGTCAGATGTATTTAGACCGGGACTTCGAGCGAGCGATCGCCGGTTTCGAACGAGCCAAAGCGCTCAATCCGAGCGATCGGGCGGTAGAACTGCATCTGAGGCGATCGCGCCGTTACCTCGCCGACCCACCCCCCGCGTCCTGGGATGGGGTTCGCACCATGATGACGAAATAACAGCTCAATCGCCGATTTGCCTACTCTTGACCGTCACTTCGATCCGGCGAATCGCCGTCGATGCCGAGTTCTTTTTTCGAATGTTTCAATTGTTTCCAAAGTTTTTTAATTTCTAGATATGCTTCCTGTGGCGCAATTTTTCCACCCGTTTCTAAGTTGCAAATATAACTAATTTTTTGAGCAAATTCTTGTAAATTTGCATTGAAAACAACATTTTGCGGCTGGAAGTCACCATGATAGCGACTGCGCGGGTATAAAAAATCGTCTTTATCTTCACTCATGTCATTGGAATCGCTTCAGTATGGTTCGACTGGGTTGTCAAAGTACACGATCGATCGAAAAGTAGTTGTTAGCCCCGTGCGGTACACCTCAGTTGAGGAAGGCAACCGGCAAAGAGAACGGACTCATCAAGCTGGGAAAGGCTCTATTCGATTGCAAAGTTGTCGCAGGCGCGCTTCATATTCCACACAGTCGATCCTGCTCTATCCTAATCAATGCCGTTCGAGGATCGTACCCGCACCTAGTTCAATCGATCTAACTCATTCGCGAGCTGTACCTTCAGCGTATCACACCCGCCCAAATCTTTCCGGTCGGCGGGGCGAGCGATCGGGATCCGGCGCGATCGAAGTGTACCTCTGTTCGCCCCCAGCTCTTGATAGAATGATTGAGCCGATCTGCCCTGCTTGCTAGAGGTGGATCTTGGCAGTCGATCGTCGGTTACTCGGTACGCCCCATGTCTGCTGTAGAAAAATTGTACGAAGGGAAAGCTAAAATCATCTATCCCACCAGCGATCCAGAGATCTTGCTGGCTTGCTATAAAGACGACGCGACCGCCTTTAATGCCGCCAAACGGGGCACGATTCGGGGCAAAGGCGAAGTGAACTGTACCCTATCGAGCCACCTGTTTCAATTGCTCGAAGCGCGGGGAATTCCCACCCACTTCATCGATTGTCCCGCTCCCAACCAAATGCGAATGCGAGCCGTGCGGATCGTGCCGCTAGAAGTGGTGGTGCGCAATATTGCTGCCGGAAGCTTGTGCAAGCAAACGGGATTGGCGTTGGGGACGCCGCTGAAACATCCGTTGGTGGAATTCTTCTATAAAAATGACGAATTGGGAGATCCCTTGCTAACGCGCGATCGCCTGTTGTTGCTCGAACTGGCAACCCCCGAACAACTCGACCGACTGCGAGAAATGGCGCTGGAGATCGATCGCCTTCTCAGCGATTTTTTCTCTGAATGTGGAATTATTTTGGTCGATTTCAAACTCGAATTCGGCTTCGACGCTCAAGGGGAATTGCGACTGGCCGACGAAATTAGTCCCGATACGTGTCGCTTGTGGAACCAAACCGAAACCGACCCAAACCGTCGGGTCATGGATAAAGATCGCTTCCGTCAAGATTTAGGGGAAGTCGAAGCAGCGTATCGACAGGTGCTAGAACGGGTACTCGAACGGATTCCCAGCAAACGCTAGCGGGCAAAACCGTTCCCTTGGCTTGATTTGGTGTGTGGAGGATATTGACAACGTGAGTAAACTGCGCTTCTGTCCGATTTGGGTGGTGGGACTGGCTGCCACGACTGCCCTGGAGTGGTCTGCGGCTCCCGGCGTTGCAGCCGAAGTGAAGGTGAAACCGACCGGCGATCGCAAGCCTTCGGTCGAAACAAAATTCACCGAACCGAAGGTCGCCGACACCGACGATCTGACCCAGACAATTTCGACCAAAGCCGGACACCTGGTGGCGCGTCGCGCTCGGCAGCTTTCACCCCAAGACGATCTCGCCCAATTCGAAGTCGAACCCTCGTCTCCAGATGCCAACGGGGACACCGCCGAACCGACCGTCTCTCCATCAGACGATGCCCAGACGCCCCCCCCGAGCGTCCCTGCCACGGAAGACGATCCGGTCGAACCGGCACCCCCCATCGAAACCCAACCGCAAACCACGCCATCGGAAACCGACCCCCAAGGTCAACCGCGCGTGCTGGTGTCGGAAGTGGTGATTCGCGTCGATGAAGCCGATGCGGCGCTGGCAGGAACCATTTGCGATCGCGCCTACGACGAGGTCGATACCGGCACCCCCGAGGAACAACGGTTGCGAACGGCGTGCGAAAGCGCCTACAACGCCATTGCCACGGCACCGGGTCGCACGGCAACCCGCAGCCAACTGCAAGAAGACATCAACGCCATTTTTGCCACCGGCTATTTTTCCAACGTCCGCGCCGTCCCGGAAGACACGCCCCTCGGCGTCCGCGTCACCTTTGTCGTAGATCCCAACCCAATTTTACGGGAAGTGCGCATCCTGGGCGATCGCGTCTTACCAGACGACAAAGTCAACGAATTTTTTGGCGGGCAGTACAACCAAACCCTTAACTTCCAAGACCTGCAAAATGGCATCGACGACCTCAACGAGTGGTATCAAAACGAAGGTTACGTCCTCGCCCAAGTGGTGGAAGCTCCCGATGTCTCCGACGATGGCACCGTTACCCTGGAAGTGGCAGAAGGGGTGGTCGAAGACATTCGCGTGCGCTTTTTAACCGAGGAAGGCGAACCCACCACCGCTGAGGGCGAACCCGTCGAAGGTCGCACCCGCGAATTTATTATCACCCGAGAGATGGCACTCAAACCGGGGGACGTGTTCAACCGAGAAGTCGTTCAACAAGACTTGCGGCGCATCTTCGATTTAGGCTTGTTTGAAGACGTGCGCCTGTCCCTCGAACCCGGCAGCGACCCCCGCCAAGCCGTCGTCGTGGTCAACGCCATTGAAGGCAACTCCGGCTCCCTCGCCGCTGGTGGCGGTTTCAGTTCGGCAACCGGACTGTTCGGCACCGTCAGCTACCAAGAGCAAAACCTGGGCGGAAACAACCAAAACCTGGGCGCAGAGGTGCAACTTGGCGAACGGGGCGTGTTCTTCGACGCTCGCTTCACCGATCCCTGGATTGCCAACGATCCCTATCGCACTTCTTACACCATCAACGCCTTCAGCCGCCGTTCGATTTCGCTGATTTTCGACGAAGGCGAAGACGAAGTTGAATTGCCCAATGGCGATCGCCCCCGCGTCAACCGCCTCGGCTCTCGGGTCAATTTTACCCGTCCCCTGTCCGACAATCCCCTCGAACCGGCAGAGTGGACGGCATCGCTCGGGCTGGAGTACCAGCGGGTGTCCATTCGCGACGACGACGGCGACATTGCCCCCGAAGACGAACTGGGCAACGATCTCAGCTTTAGCGGCGATGGCAAAGACGACTTGGTGACGATGCAGTTAGCTGCCGTCCAAGATTTGCGCAACAATCGCCGCCAACCCTCGCGCGGATCGCTGTTGCGCATCAGTACCGAACAATCTGCCCCCATCGGTAAAGGCAGCATTTTCTTTAATCGGTTGCGGGGCAGTTACAGCCGCTACATTCCGGTCGAATTTACCGATTTCAGCGACGAGAGTCCCGAAACCCTGGCGCTCAACCTGCAAGCCGGTACGGTAGTCGGCGATTTACCCCCCTACGAAGCCTTTATTCTCGGCGGAAGCAACTCCGTCCGGGGTTACGGGGAAGGGGAACTCGGTGCCGGTCGCAGCTACGTAGTCGCCTCTGCTGAATATCGCTTCCCGATTTTCTCGATTGTTGGCGGGGCGTTGTTTGTCGATGCCGGAACGGACTTGGGAACGGGCGATAACGTCCCTGGCGAACCGGCTGAAATTCGCGGCAAACCCGGCAGCGGCTTCGGCTACGGCGTGGGGGTTCGGATCCAATCGCCCCTCGGCGCGATTCGCATCGACTATGCCATTAATGACGAAGGGGACAATCGCTTTCACTTTGGGATCGGGGAGCGTTTCTAAGGGCGTTTTCGGCTGATTCCCCCTTGTGCCTATTGCCCGTTGCCTGTTGCCTATGACCATTAGTTTCGAACGCACTGGAATCGGACTCCACAGCGGCGCGCCAACTCGGGTGCGGGTGTTACCTGCCGCTGCTGGAGAGGGTCGCTATTTCGTGCGAGTAGACTTGCCGGGATCTCCCAAAATTCCGGCGCGGATCGAATCGGTGCGCCAAACGCGCCTGTCCACCGAATTGGTGGCGGGAGCGGCAAGCGTTCGGACGGTCGAACACCTGCTCGCGGCTTTATTCGCCTCGGGCATCGACGACGCGCGCATCGAAATCGACGGGGCGGAAGTTCCCTTGCTCGATGGTTCGGCTCGTCCTTGGATCGAAGCGATCGCCTTGGAGTGGGATCCGCAAGCCCTCGGCAAGTTGCGCCCTGGTGCGATCGCGCTCCAAAACCCCCTGTGGGTGTATGATGGAGATGCTTTTGTGGCTGCAATTCCCGCCCCCGAACTCCGCTTGACCTACGGGATTGACTTTGACTCGATCGCCATTGGCAACCAGTGGCACAGTTGGTCGCCCGCGAGGGATAATTTTGCCACGGACATCGCCCCCGCCCGTACCTTTGGCTTGGCTCGTCAAGTCGAGGGATTGCGACAGGCAGGATTAATTCAAGGCGGGAGTTTGGAGAATGCTTTGGTTTGCGACGATCGCGGTTGGCTCAATCCTCCCCTGAGATTTGCAAATGAACCAGTGCGTCATAAAATCTTAGATTTAGTAGGGGATCTTAGCCTGCTGGGAACTCTTCCCTTAGCTCATTTCTTGGCTTACAAAGCCAGTCACCACTTGCACGCCCAACTCACCCGGTTGCTGGCTCGCGAGCGATCTCAACCGTCAGCGCGCGAGAACGAGTAACGGGCGATCGGGCACGGACGTTACCGCACTGCTATCAAGACTCGAATTATCTATGTCTACCGTAACTGACATTAACACGCCCGATTCTGCCACTAACGAGGCTGTCGCCACCCAGCAGAATGACGCATCTGGGGACACGATTAAAACCACTTTTAGCGTTGAGGAGATCCAACAACTCCTGCCCCACCGCTACCCGTTTATGTTAGTCGATCGGATTGTGGATTACGTGCCGGGAGAACGGGCGGTCGGGATTAAAAACGTCACGGTCAACGAACCGCACTTCCAAGGACACTTTCCGGGACGACCGATCATGCCTGGCGTGCTGATTGTCGAGGCGATGGCACAAGTGGGCGGCGTGGTCCTGACGCAACTCCCCGAAATGACCGAGGGATTGTTCATGTTTGCCGGCATCGATAAGGTGCGGTTTCGCCGTCCCGTGGTTCCGGGCGATCGCTTGGTGATGACGGTCGAACTCAAGTGCGTCAAACGCCGTCGATTTGGAAAGATGCACGGTCGCGCTGAGGTAGACGGTCAGTTGGTGACCGAAGGGGAATTGCTCTTTTCGCTGTTGGATTGATCCTCAAGGGAGCATTGCCGGTTCTCCTGAAGGCACGGGTGTTGCGCCCGCGCGAACTCCAAACGCTTAATTTTCGAGATCGATGACCATCGCGATTCATCCGACTGCCGAGATCCATGCCGAGGCGCAGTTGCACCCGTCTGTGAAGGTGGGCGCGTATGCGGTCATTGGCAAGGACGTGAAGGTGGGGCGAGAGACCGAAATCGGACACCACGCGATCGTTGAGGGCAATACCGAGATCGGCGAGGGCAATCGCATTTTTCCGGGGGCGGCAATTGGCTTGGAACCGCAGGATCTCAAATACGACGGATCGGCGAGTTTGGTCAAAATTGGCGATCGCAATACGATTCGCGAATACGTCACCATCAACCGGGCGACCCGCGCGGGGGAAGCCACCTCGATCGGCAACGACAACCTGTTGATGGCATACGTCCACGTGGCGCACAATTGCGCGATCGCCGATCGCGTGGTAATTGCCAATAGCGTCTCTCTCGCCGGTCACGTCTGTATCGAATCCCGCGCTACCATTGGCGGCGTGCTGGGCATCCACCAGTTCGTCCACATCGGCGAATTGGCGATGGTGGGTGGCATGAGTCGGATCGATCGCGATGTCCCGCCCTATATGCTCGTCGAGGGCAATCCGGCGCGGGTGCGAGCGCTCAATCAGGTCGGACTCAAACGGGCGGGAATTGCCGAACTCGACGGCGGACGGACGTTTGCCGCGCTGAAAAAGGCGTTTCGGATCCTCTACCGATCGCAATTGCCCCAAACTCGCGCCCTCGAAGACTTAGACCTCTTGCCCGATACCCCCCAAATCCAGCACTTGCGCCAGTTTTTACGACGGTCTCAAACCAAGGGACGGCGCGGCTCGATTCCGGGACGGCACCGGGGGACGAGGAACGACTCGTGAGCGATCGCCGTATTTTTATCAGTACGGGAGAGGTGTCGGGCGATTTGCAGGGGGCGTGGCTGATCGATGCCCTCTTTCGCCAGGCGGCTGAGGCTGGCATCGAGTTGGAAATTTTAGCCCTCGGGGGCGATCGCATGGCGGCGGCGGGTGCCAAGCTACTCGGACAAACCAGCGGAATCGGCTCGGTGGGATTGCTCGAATCGCTGCCGTTTGTGGTTCCTACCTGGCAGATTCAACGTCGCGCCCAGCAGGAGTTACAGCGCCATCCGCCGGACTTAATCGTGCTGATCGATTACATGGGACCGAATCTCAGCATTGGCGGTTACGCCCGAGGTCACTTGCCTCAAGTGCCCGTGGTCTATTACATTGCGCCCCAAGCGTGGGTGTGGTCGATGAGCCAGCGCAGTACCGACCGGATCGTGGAAATTTCCGATCGCATGTTGGCAATTTTTACGGAAGAAGCCCGCTATTTCGAGCAACGGGGGGCGTCGGTGCAGTGGGTGGGACATCCGCTGGTGGATCGGCTGCAAGCCTCTCCCACTCGGGAGGACGCACGAGCCGCGTTGGGAATCGATGCCGAGACGATCGCGATCGCCCTGTTACCGGCGTCCCGGCGTCAAGAATTGCGCTACCTCATGCCTGCGATGTTTGAAGCGGCGCAGGCGATTCAGCAGCAGGTGGGGCAAGTGCAATTTTGGATTCCCCTATCGCTACAGGCGTATCGCGACCCGATTGAAGCGGCGATCGATCGGTACGGATTGCGCGCTACGGTGGAATGCCAGCGAAATCGCGAGGTGCTGGCAGGGGCGGATCTGGCGATCGCGAAGTCGGGGACGGTAAATTTAGAGCTGGCGTTGCTGAATGTGCCCCAGGTGGTGCTGTATCGGGTCAATCCCGTCACGGCGTGGATCGCGCGCAAATTGTTGGGGTTTGCGATTCCGTTTATGTCTCCCACCAATTTAGTTCAGATGAAATCGGTGGTGCCGGAGTTGTTACAAGAAGAAGCGACGCCGGAGAATATTGTCAAAGAGGTCATGGCGTTGATGCCGGGAACCCAGAGGCGATCGCAAATGCTTGCCGACTATCAGGAGTTAAAACAAGGCGTGGGAGAGGTAGGCGTCTCCGATCGCGCGGCAGCAGAAATCCTACGGTTGCTCTCACAAACGCAATCAGCCGACTAGGGAGGGCTTAAAGACCAATCCCCTACATTTTCCCTTCTCTCCCTATCCCCCGATCTGGTCAACCGATTAATTTCAACTGTATCGAAGCGATGGGCATCATCGGACCACCAAGCCGTTTTTGGCAAAGACTCGGGATAAAACGTA
>CAYQUF010000046.1:0-28779 GCA_964420595.1 uncultured bacterium | reverse complement strand
CCACCAATATGTTCAGACTGCTATTAAAATACCCCACCAAAATCTTCCAACTGGTTCAAAGACCAAAGTTATAAGGATGCTACGAGATCGGTCATCATTGTCATGACAACCGCTATCGCTCAATTATGAAACTTCTAAAATCAAAAAAATTTTGGATAGGGGTCGGTGCTTCCGGTTTAGGAATCATAGTTGCCAGTGAATTATTTGCCAGATTTGTACTAGGGTTGGGTTCTCCACCACTATCAATTTCACATCCCACCATTGAATATATGTTCAAGCCGAACCAAGATGTTTATCGGTTCGGCAATCGTTTTATTGTCAATCAATATGGAATGCGAACAGAACCTTTCGAGCAAAACCGTAGCTCTAATCGTCAACTACGAGTAATGATTTTTGGAGACTCGGTTTTAAACGGAGGCAATCTAACCGATCATCAGTCGTTAGCAACTACAATCCTAGCACGAACTTGGGAAGATAAATTTGAAACAGATGTTATTGTCGGTAATATCTCAGCAGGTAGCTGGGGACCCGGCAATTGGCTGGGTTATGCCAAAGAATATGGTTTTTTCGATGCTAATGCTATCATCGTTGTTCTATCCAGTCACGATTTTAATGACAACCCAAACTTTAAACCTTTAAATCCCGATACGCATCCTCAAAAACCACCGATTCTCGCAATCTTTGAAGGAATAACGCGATACTTACCACGGTATTTGCCCGATTTTGGTGGTTCTTCTACTCAGCCAACTAAAACTAACCGAACTAAGAAAACGACTGGTCAGGGTATAGACGATCTCTCAGCATTTTTAAAGCTAGCCCAACAACGAACTCCGCATGTTTTTGTGTTTCAATATCCCAGTCGCCAGGAAGCGGAGACCGGTCAAAAAGAGGATGGATACGCCCAGATCCGAGATTTATGTAAGAAATTAAATGTTCCAGTTTTCTCAATGCATCCTGCGTTCCATTCATCGCTTCAGAAAGGTAAAGAACTCTATCGACCCAACGATCCGATTCATCCCAATGAAGCAGGACAGAACATCATCGCCGACGAAATCCGAAAAAATATTCCAGACCAGGCATTACAGCCAACCCAGTCAACTCGGTCGCAGAACTCAACCAACATGGGTAAACTGTAACCCAAATTCAACTCCCCCAATTTTATAAACTGCCTCCCATGCGACGTACTCTCCCCAAACCATGAAGATCTTAGTCACCGGAGCCACCGGCTTTATCGGCTCCCGCCTGTGCCAAACCCTGCGCGATCGCCACTGGGAAGTCCACGGCACCGTTCGCTCTACCTCTAGTCGAGATCGCCTCCCCTCCGGCATCCAACCCATTGAAATCGACTCCCTCACCCAACCCTTCCCCCAACATCACCTGCACGGCATCGACGCGATCGCCCATCTCGCCGCCCGCGTCCACCAAATGAACGACACCGCCGCCGACCCCCTCGCCGCCTGTCGCGCCATCAACACCCACGCCACCCTCGCCCTCGCCCGACAAGCCGCCCAAACTGGCGTGCGTCGGTTCCTCTACATCAGCTCCATCAAAGTCAACGGCGAAGGACAACAACCCGGCGATGCCCCCTACACCGAATGGGACACCCCCAACCCCCGCGATCCCTACGCCCAAAGCAAATGGGAAGCCGAACGCCAACTGCACCAACTCTCCCAGGAAACCGGATTGGAAGTCACCATTCTCCGCCCCCCCCTAGTCTACGGTCCCGGCGTCAAAGCCAACTTCGACAAACTCGTCCGCCTCGTCCGCTCCGGCATTCCCCTCCCCCTCGCCAGCGCCGATAACGCCCGCAGCCTCGTCTACGTCGGCAACCTGATCGACGCGATCGCCACCTGCCTGTCCCATCCCGCCGCCGCCGGACAAACCTTTCTCGTCAGCGACGGCGAAGACCTCTCCACCGCCGAACTCATCCGCCGCCTCGCCCTTGCCCTCAACGCGCGCGATCGCCTGTTTCCCGTTCCCCCCCAACTCCTGCAACGACTCGGGCAACTCACCGGCAAATCCGCCACCGTCGATCGCCTGCTCGGTTCCCTGCGAATCGATAGCCGCAAAATTCGCCAAACCCTGGATTGGACGCCCCCATTTTCCGTCACGGACGGATTAGAAGCCACCGCCGCGTATTATTAAAGACGGCCATTCCCACGCGACCACCACTGCCCCTAACCCTCGCTGACTTATGTTCCTCGGACTCCAGCCCAACCTCCCCCTACTCGGACTCGCGATCGCCAGCTTTGCAATTTCCCTTCTCACCGTCGCCTTCCTCAAACAACGCTTCAGCCAACAATTCCTCGACATCCCCAACGATCGCAGCGCCCACGATCGCCCCACCCCGCGCGGCGGTGGATTGGGATTTATTCTCGCCTTTGCCCTCACCAGCGCGATCGCCCCCCTCATCGCCGACCCCTCCACCCTCGGTCGCTTCCAAACCCTCACAGAAATTGCCCGACTGTGGCTGATTCTCGCCCCCCTCGCCATCGTTGGCATCCTCGACGATCGCCTCAACCTTCCCGCCAAATGGCGCTATCTCGTCCAACTCGCCTCCGCCAGCCTCGCCGTCGCCCAATTTGGAGCCTTCCCCCAACCGTGGTTGACCCGCCTCGGCACCCCTGGCGAAATCCTTGCCGTTCTACTCACTGTTGTCGGCTTCACCGCGATCGTAAACTTTTATAACTTCATGGACGGACTCGACGGTCTCGTGGCTGGCGTCACCGCCGTCCAAATCACCTTCCTCGCCGTATGGTTCGACCTTCCCCTGCTGTGGTTGCTCTTCGCCGCCCTCCTCGGCTTCCTGTGGTGGAACTGGTCGCCTGCCAAAATCTTCATGGGCGATGCCGGCAGCACCGTCCTGGGGGCAACCGTCGCGATCGCCCTGATGAACGCCCCCAACGACCCCATCCCCAGTTGGGCAGCCCTCACCCTCACCCTTCCCCTCACCGCCGACACGATTTACACCCTGATTCGCCGAGCGCAACGCCGCGAGAACATCTTTCAAGCCCACCGCACTCATCTGTTCCAGCGACTGTACCAATCCGGCTGGTCTCACCCCCGCGTTACCATCACCTATATCGCCCTCACCTTACTCATCGGCAGTAGCTTGAGTCAGTTCGGCTGGATCGCCGGTTGGTTGGTTGTAGCCGGGGCAGTTGGCACAATCGCGATTGCGGAGTTATATTTGCGGCAGCGCTGGCTAAACCCCGAGTCCGAGTCAATGCCAAGCTCACAATAAATTACTATTGACTCATCAAGGAGGTTGTTAAATTTTGTAAATCAAGCAGATTCTTCGATTGCCAGTTGCGATGCCAATTGACGCTCTCAATTTAATTCGTTGATGATAGACTTTCGTCGAATCGTTCGATTGACTGAGATCGAGCGATTATAACAGAAATACCAAGGAACTTCCGACGTTCCGATCGCGTCGGAGAACCCGAATATCGTTAGAGCGATTCGACCGATACAAATTGAGGTCAACTAATCGCTAATTTTTCAATTATAGCCATACAAGGATCGGATTGGGGTAGTATCTAAAAATTACTTAACTCAACGATTGGTAATCGTATCATTTTCTTACATTTCAAGCGATCGCGATCGCTTAACATCTTTCCAATAAAGAGTTGAATAGGAAGCATGGATGCATCTACCATCCGATCTTTCCAGCCATCTCTAATCTTAACGATCTATGTGGTACTCCCCGCTCAAGCCCCTGGCAGCCGCCATTCAATTTCTCTCCAATACCTTACCCAGACGCCAAAAAAGTCTGATTCTCGCCCTCGTCGATGCTCTCTTACTGGCAATTTCCGTCTATACCGCATTAGGACTGCGCTTTAGCACTGTCAACGCCTTCCCCGAAATCGGTCAATACGGCAGTTTGCTGTTCTTGCTCATTATCCTTAAACTCGTCTTATTTCGTTCTATGGGACTGTACCGTCCCATCCTGCGCTACACGGGTTCCGAATTTATCCTCACCACCTCCAAAGCCGTTTTGCTCGGCTCTGGTGCCTTAGTCTTCATCGCCTACTGGCTCGAATCCTGGCCCCTACCGCGCTCCGTTCTCATTATCGACGGACTCATCAGCTTAGTCCTGGTTGTCGGCGTGCGGCTGTCCTTGCGCTGGTTCGTGCATCACCTGATCGCCAGCGCCAAAACCGATACCCCCCAAGAACGAGTCGTCGTCTACGGCGCCGGAGAAGCCGGATCGCAACTGGCACGCATGTTAGCCAACGAAAAAGGCTACCAACCCGTCGCCTTCGTAGACGATAACGTTACCTTACACGGTCTCGTCGTCCAAGGCTTAACCGTTTACCCTCCCAGCGATCTGTCCAAACTGCTGCGCAAAAAGCCCTTCGACACGATCCTCCTCGCCATTCCTTCTGCCTCACAACACCAACTGCGCCGCATTCTCGACTTCCTGCAAATGCTGCCCGTGCGCGTCAAAACCGTTCCCAGCATGGCAGAAGTGTTAAATGGCAGTTCCCTGCGCGCCATTCGCAACATCGACATCACCGATTTGCTCGGTCGCCAGGAAGTCCCCCCCGATCGCGAACTCCTCCGTTTAGACGTCACCGGAAAATCCGTTTTGGTAACTGGGGCGGGCGGCTCCATTGGTTCCGAACTGTGCCGTCAAATCGCGCGGGCGCAACCCAAACGCCTCGTCCTCTACGAGCGCAGTGAATTTGCCCTCTACAGTATCGATCTCGAACTCGCCGAATCCTTTCCCGATCTAGAGCGAAGCGCAGTGCTGGGATCGGTCACCAATCCCGTCCGGTTTAACAACGCCTTGGCGCAACACGAGATCGATACCATTTACCACGCCGCCGCCTACAAACACGTTCCCCTGGTCGAACACAATCCGGCACAGGGGATTTTAAACAATATTTACGGCACCCTCACCGTCGCCCAATGCGCGATCGAACAGCGGGTTAACAGCTTCGTCTTAATTTCAACCGACAAAGCCGTCCGCCCCACCAACGTCATGGGGGCAACCAAGCGCGTCGCCGAACTAATCTTACAAGCCCTCGCCGATCTGCCCCAACCCATTCCCCGGTTTACCATCGTCCGCTTCGGCAACGTTCTCGACAGCAGCGGTTCCGTCGTGCCTCGGTTCCGCAAGCAGATTGCCCGAGGTCAACCCATTACCCTCACACACCCAGAAATTACCCGCTACTTCATGTCCATTCCCGAAGCCGCCCGCTTAGTCATGCAAGCCGGAGCCATGGGCAAAGGCGGAGAAGTCTTCTTACTCGACATGGGCGAACCCGTGCGAATTTACGATCTCGCCGCGCAGATGATCCGCCTGAGCGGACTCGTCCCCGGACAAGACATCAAAATTCACGTCACCGGCTTGCGACCCGGCGAGAAATTGTATGAAGAATTATTAATTGGCGGCGACAATATCAATCCCACCAAACACAGCAAAATTTTTTCGGCAAGGGAATCGAAATTGAGCTGGACAGTCTTGCAACCTCGTTTAGACGCCCTGTTCGCCAAAGCCCGCTGCGACTACGACGAAGGCATCCGAGCCGACCTACGTGCCTTAGTCCCCGAATACCGACCCAGCAACACCTCATCCGCGCGACGATTGAAATCTAAAACCGATCGCTAAACAGGCGATCGCCCACAGATTTGCATTTGCCGGAACAAAGACTAGAATCAACCTAGTCTGCTGTAGCAGACTCACTGGTATGTCAATTGAGGTGTGTCGCGTCCTTTTACTCAACCGCAATCCATGACCCTCGATCTCTATTCCCTGAAGCTATCTCCCCTTCTCACCCGACTGAGGCAAACAAACCCTCCAATTGCGCGCTGGACGATCGCCACCGGAACCTCAACCTTGCTATGTCTGGCGATCGCTCCCTCCGGACGAGCCCAACTTCCCGACCTCCCCAATTTTCCCGCTGGAACTCCAACGCCAACGGTTGAAGTATCGCCCGTCGAACCCGCTTATACCTTGGGTGCAGGCGATCGGGTGGCGATCGACATTTTTAACGTCCCCGAGTACAGCACCGAGTACCAGGTTCTCGTTGACGGCACTATCAACTTTCCTCTCATCGGCACGGTATCCGTGGAAGGACTCACCCTCGAACAAGCCGCCGAAATCATCTCTGCCCGTTACCAACCCTTTCTCGCCCGTCCGATCGTTACGGTCACCCTGGTCAGTCCGCGACCGCTGAGTATCGGCATCGCCGGAGAAGTCAGCAACCCCGGCTCCTATAAAATGACGCCGATTCGAGAGGAAGGGAAAGGACTGCAATTTCCCACCCTAGTGCAAGCCTTAGAACTGGCAGGGGGACTGACGCCAGCCGCCGCCCTGCGCCAAATCGAAATTCGCCGCCCCCAACGAGTCGGTCCCGATCGCACCATTGCCATCAACCTCTGGGAATTTTTCCAAACCGGCGATTTGCGCAAAGACATTAGCTTGCGCGACGGCGACACCATCTTCGTTCCCACCTCCAACGAAATCAACGCCACCGAAGTTCGACAGCGCGCCACGGCAAACTTCTCTGCCGATATCAACGTTCCAGTCAGCATCGCCGTTGTCGGGGAAGTCAACCGACCGGGTCCCTATACTTTATTTGGAGGTGATTTGCGATCGCAAGATCAAGACGATCGGCTGAGATTTTTGGATCAAGGTCACCAAGCTAACCGTCTTGTTGGACTTCCAACGGTTACGCGAGCCCTCAAAGTTGCCGGAGGCATTACCCGTTCCGCCGACCTGCGTCGCGTCCAAATTCGGCGACAACCGAGAGCTGGATCGGAGCAAATTATCGACGTCAACCTGTGGAAGCTGCTACAAACTGGGGATATCAGTCAAGACGTGCTGCTGCAAGACGGCGATACCATCATCGTGCCGGGAGCCGAAGAAGTCGATCCCACCGAAGCGCCGCAAGTAGCAACCGCCAGTTTCGCCCCCAACAGCATTCAAGTTAGCATCGTTGGCGAAGTGGTCAGTCCCGGTCGCCTCGAAGTACCGCCCAACAGTTCCTTAATCGAAGGCTTAATGGCTGCTGGAAGTTTCGACCATAGCCGTGCTAAAAAAGGGTCGATCGAACTGCTACGCCTGAACGACAACGGTACGGTTTCTCGACGCACGATTGAGGTAAATCTCTCCGAGCCCCTCGACGAAGAAAATAACCCAACCTTGCGCAACGACGATGTCATTATCGTAGATCGTTCGGGCGTGACCCGCGTTGCCGACACGGCAAGAACGGTATTGAGTCCATTCGTCCCATTCTTCGGAGTCGTCAACTTCGTCGATCGCCTGTTCGATTAGACGCTATTTTGTCGCAAACGCGCTACCCTAATCCCATTAGCGTGCATCATAGAGACAAATCAATTCAAATATATTTGTAACGGGGGCATCCCGATCGCCCATTGAACTTCCTAGCGGTCGATTGCACATCCATTCAGGAGTTATATAACCATGAAGATTCAACCCAATCGCCAGGGGGTATTGCCACCCCACAATAGCCACCTGAAATCGTCACCGTTACGCGACAGCCAGTTAGACGGTCGCCAAGGAGATCGTTCCTCCCAGAGCGATCGCGGCGGAATTTTAGGATTGGCTCGCCGTCAATGGTTTTGGATTGCCGGGATTGCAGCAGCAGTAACGGCAGCATCGGCGTGGGGATGGCAGCAAACCCGCATTTCCGTTTACGAAGGCACGTTTCAACTCCTGATCGAACCAGCAACCACCACCGAACCCCTAAACGGATTTCCCTTAGTCTCGGGGAACGAAACCATTGAAACCAATGTATTAGAAACAAATCTCGATTACCCTACGCAAGTTGAAATTCTGAAGAGTCCCAAACTCCTTTCTCCTATTCTTTCTCAACTTCAACAGCGCTATCCGGACATTACTTACCATTCTTTATTCAATCGAGAAATTCGCGGCGAAACTGCCCTACAAGTCGAACGCCTCGATCGCACCAAAATTGTCGAAGTCCGCTATCGCCACACCGACCCCCAGCAAATTTTGAGCGTTCTCGAAACCCTCATGCAAGGGTATTTAAAATACGGAATGGAAGGACGCAAAACCAGCTTAAATCAAGGCATTCAATTTATCGATACTCAACTGCCAAAATGGCAAGAAAGAATTGACGAACTGCAGCAAAAAATCGAAGAATTTAAAACTCAAAATCGTCTCATCGACCCCGACATGCAAGCGCAACAATTGTTGGGGCAGATGACTCAAATCCAACAACAGCAAATCGAAGCGCAAACCCAACTGCAACAGCAACAAGCCCTCTATCAAACCGTTCGCAAACAGTTAGCCCTCGATCCTCAAGTGGCGATCGCCGCCGCTGCTCTAAGCGAATCCAGCCGCTATCAAAAATTACTAGAACAGCTACAAGAAATCGAACGAGAACTCGCCAAAGAACTGACCCGATTTAAAGAAGGCAGTCCCCCCATTGAAGTGCTGCGCGAGCAACAAAACAACATCACCTCGCTCCTGCAAGAAGAAGCCCAACGCCTCGTCGGAGACGATATGGCTCGGGATGCCGCTCGGGTACAGTCTTTAGCCTCGCAAAACTCCCTGCGCCGACAGCTCGTCGAAAAGCTGATCGACACCCTCAACCAAATTGAAGTCCTCAAGGCACGCAATACCGCCATTGCCCGCGAAGCCAACCGCCTGGGACAAGCCCTGCAAAAATTCCCCGCCATCTTCCGCTACTACGGCGAATTGCAGCGGGAACTGCAACTGGCAAACAGTGCCGTCAACCAACTGCGATCGCAAAAAGAAGCCCTGCAATTCCAAATCGCCCAGCAAGATATTCCTTGGGAAGCGATCGCCCAACCGGAACTACCGCGCAACCAATCGGGCGAAATCGTCCCCCTCTCCCCCGGATTTCCCTGGTGGATCGCCGGAGGTGCGATCGGTGGCTTAGCCCTCGGACTGGGAGCCGCCGCGATCGCCGATCGCTTCGACCGCCGCTTCCACAGCACGGGCGAGATCGAAACGGCTACCCAACTTCCCCTGCTCGGCAAAATTCCCCAACGCCACATCGAGGCAGCCAGCGAAGAGTCGGCATCCTTCGATTCGGCATTTCGCACCCTCAACCTCAACCTGCACTTCCTCGCCGAACGTCCCATCCGATCGCTGGTGGTCAGTTCCCCCATGCCCCAAGACGGCAAGTCCACCGTCGCCCTCAACCTCGCCCGCATCGCCGCCAACATGGGACAGCGCGTTCTCTTAGTCGATGCCAACTTACGCACGCCCGAACTTCACGCTCGCTTGGGACTGCCCCCTCAGCCGGGACTGAGCCACGCTTTAGTCGGCGATCTCAACTTCAACGGCTCGATCCAGCGTTCTCCCCTCGCCGACACCTTATTTATCCTTCCCGCCGGATCCCTTCCCCCCGACCCACCGCGCCTGCTTGCCTCTGACAAAATGCAACACCTCGCCCAACAGTTGCAAGATGCCTTCGATCTAGTCATTTACGACACGCCAGCCATGTCAGAGGTTGCCGACGCGCGCCTGCTCGCCTCCCGTACCGACGGTCTATTAATGGTCATGGGATTGCACCGCACCCACCACAATGCCACCACCCAGGTATTAGCCCAATTACAAGCCGCCAACACGCCAATTTTGGGCATTACCGTCAACGGCGTCAAAGAATCGGAAGCCGTGTCGTACAACTCCTACCGCTGGGTGCGCCAACTCGAACCGGACAACCAATTACCCGCCGCCACAGTCGAAACGACGGCGGAAGAAACATCAGTACGCCTGCCGGGTTAAGAGGCAGAGGGGCAGGGAGCAGGGAGCGGAGGGGATTTCCCCTATCTCCCTATCTCCATCCCCTGACAATACTCCCACGCCACCTGCAACTGCTCCTCCGTCGGACGGGCGATCGCTCGAACTTGCTTCACCCAGCTCGCTGCCTCCCAAAAATCTTGACGGCAGTAACGACACAAATAGGCAATGCAGACCGTCGGCGATCGCTCCATCCCCGCCAAACAATGCACGTAAATCGGCTCGCCCTGCTGTAAACTGTGATGCACGATCTCGACCGCCTCGCCCAGTTTGCGCGGCGTTAGGGCGATCGCGTAGTGACTGTCGGGCAACACGCAACGATAGTGACGAAACAACTGGCTCATGGTAGAAGAGAACGATCCCTCGCACTCGTCGCACAGCGAGAGGATCGCTCGAATTTGATGGTGCGCGAAGCGCCGTTCGTCTCCCGGTCGCGGCAAACCGCCCAACGCGAGCTTGCCGGGAATCACCCAATCGACAGACCGGACGGGATTTTCAGCGAGCGAAGATCGAGCCGACTCTACGGGCGATCGCGAACGTTGCGCATCGAAGAAGCTGTGAATCTGCTCGAAAATTGGTTGCACCACTGTCCTACCCAAACTAACGGTAATGTCAGCTAAACTCTATAAATTCAGCCAAAATTGTAAATTTAATTACACCTACTCGATCTAGACTTGAAAATAAGTCCCGAAGTTCCGCACGGATCGCCCAGTCGGAAAGTCCGCAAACTCCCTCAACCCGGTTCCAGGGCTTTCAGGGCGCGATCGCCGCGTTCCGGAACGAACTGTGCCAATCGACAACCGCGAGTTTCAAATCTCTCATTTCGGGCATCCTCAAAAAAATTGTCGCATGATTTAACAAGGCGATCGAATGACAACATTACCCATAAAAATTAATCGAAAATCAAGAAAATAAAAGCTCGGACGGCTTAAAGATTAGCTATTGTATTGAAAGAGAGTCAATTATGGGCATAGCCACCATTAACCCGGCAACCGGGGAAACCCTCGAAACCTTCGACGCGCTAACCGACGCGCAGATCGAAGATAAACTCGAACGTGCCGATCGCGCCTTTAGGCAGTACCGTCGCACCTTACTGGCCGAGCGTGCGGAATGGCTCGAAGCCGCTGCTGGCATCTTAGAGCGCGATCGAATCAAGTTGGGCAAACTGATAACCCTAGAAATGGGAAAACCCATCAAAGGCGCGATCGCCGAAGTCGAAAAATGCGCTTGGGTCTGTCGCTACTACGCCGAACAAGGACTCGAATTCCTCGCCGATCGCCCCGTAGCCACCGATGCGGAATTCAGTTACGTCACCTACCAAGCCCTCGGTCCGATTCTCGCGGTCATGCCCTGGAACTTCCCCTTCTGGCAAGTGTTCCGCTTTGCCGCCCCCGCCTTGATGGCTGGAAACGTCGGCTTGCTCAAACACGCCTCCAACGTGCCGCAATGCGCCCTCGCCATTGAAGACATCCTGCAAGAAGCCGGATTTCCCGTCGGTGCGTTTCAAACCCTACCGATCGGAGCGGACAAAGTCGAACGCCTCCTCGCCGACGATCGCGTCAAAGCCGCCACCCTCACCGGCAGCGAATTCGCCGGATCCAGCCTAGCCTCCACCGCCGGAGCGCACCTCAAAAAAACCGTCCTCGAACTCGGCGGAAGCGATCCGTTTATCGTCCTCGGCAGTGCCGACCTCGATGCCGCCGTCGAAAGTGCCGTCACCGCTCGGATGCTCAACAACGGTCAATCGTGCATCGCCGCCAAACGCTTCATCCTCTCCGAAGCGATCGCCGATCGGTTCGCAGAGCAACTGCTCGAAAAATTCGAAGCCCTCAACATCGGCGACCCCACAGACGAAGCCACCGATATCGGTCCCCTCGCCACCCCCGATATCCTCCAAGACCTCGATCGCCAAGTGCAAGCGTGCGTGCAGAAAAACGTCCGCGTCCTCACCGGCGGACAACCCCTCGGCGATCGCCCTGGGAACTTTTACCCGCCCACCATTTTGACCGACATTCCGGTGGGCACCCCAGCCGACGACGAAGAATTCTTTGGACCCGTTGCCCTGCTGTTTCGAGTTCCCGATATCGATGCGGCCATCGCCCTTGCCAACCGCACGCCCTTCGGACTCGGTGCCAGTGCTTGGACCAATGTAGAAGGCGAAAAACAACAACTGATCTCAGAACTCGAAGCCGGTGCCGTCTTTATTAACAGCTTAGTCAAATCCGACCCGCGCTTGCCCTTTGGCGGCATCAAGCGATCGGGATACGGACGCGAACTCAGCGAAGAAGGCATTCGCGAATTTGTCAACATTAAAACCGTTTGGATGAAGTAACTTTGCCCGTGGGGGTTTCATGAATACTGCCGAATTATTAGTGAAATGTTTGGAAAATGAGGGGGTTCGTTATGTCTTCGGACTGCCGGGAGAAGAAAATCTCCAAGTTTTAGAAGCACTGCGCGATTCTTCAATTCAATTCGTCACCACCCGTCACGAACAGGGAGCGGCGTTTATGGCAGACGTGTACGGTCGCCTGACCGGAAAAGCCGGAGTCTGCCTCTCCACCCTCGGACCGGGAGCGACGAACCTGATGACGGGAGTTGCCGATGCCAACCTCGACGGGGCACCGCTAGTCGCCATTACCGGACAGGTGGGAACCGATCGCATGCACATCGAATCCCATCAATACCTCGATTTGGTGTCGATGTTTACCCCCGTCACCAAATGGAATACTCAGATCGTGCGTCCCAGCAATACCTCCGAAATCGTCCGTAAAGCCTTCAAGCGCGCGCAAACCGAAAAACCGGGGTCGGTGCATATCGATTTGCCCGAAAACATTGCCGCAATGCCCGCCTCTGGGAAACCGCTGAATCCCGACAAAAAAGAGAAAATCTACGCCTCCGCAAAAAGTTTAAACGAAGCAGCGGCAATCATTTCCCATGCCACCAATCCCTTAATTTTAGTCGGGAACGGTGCCATTCGCTGTCATGCCAGCGAAGCCTTAACCGAATTTGCCACCCGATTGAACATTCCCGTCGCCAATACCTTTATGGGCAAAGGCGTCATTCCCTATACCCATCCCCTGGCATTGTGGACAGTCGGACTGCAACAGCGCGATTACATTAGCTGCGGTTTCGACAATACCGATTTAGTCATCGCGATCGGCTACGACTTAATCGAATATTCCCCCAAAAAGTGGAATCCAGACGGCGACATTCCGATTATCCACATCGGATCGACCCACGCCGAAATCGACAGCAGCTACATTCCCTCGGTCGAAGTAGTCGGAGATATTTCCGACTCCCTCAACGAAATTTTACGTCGCGCCGATCGCGAAAACAAACCGGAACCTTACGCCTGCGAATTGCGCACCGATATCCGCGCCGACTACGAACAGTATGCCAACGACGAAGTGTTCCCCATTAAACCGCAAAAATTAATTTACGATTTGCGCCAAGTGATGGGACCCGAAGATATCGTCATTTCCGACGTCGGAGCGCATAAAATGTGGATCGCGCGGCACTACCATTGCGATCGCCCTAATACCTGTTTGATTTCCAACGGATTTGCCGCCATGGGAATTGCCATCCCCGGCGCGATCTCGGCTAAACTCATTCATCCCGATCGCAAAATTGTTGCCGCAACTGGAGACGGCGGCTTCATGATGAATTGCCAAGAACTCGAAACGGCACTGCGGACGGGAACGGCGTTTGTCACCATTATCTTTAACGATGGCGGTTACGGTTTAATCGAGTGGAAGCAAGAAGCCCATTACGGACATTCATCGTTTATTGAATTTAGCAATCCCGACTTCGTCAGATTTGCTGAAAGTATGGGACTCAAAGGCTATCGAGTTAAATCGACGGCTGATTTCATTCCCACCTTGAAAGAAGCACTCAATCAAGACGTTCCGGCAGTGATTGATTGTCCGGTAGACTATCGCGAAAACGTGCGATTTTCTCAAAAAGCCGGTGGACTCAATTGTACCATTTAGCTGTCATAGCTTAATTCATCGGGGGATAGGAAATGCTTTTTTCCGTCCCCCAATCGCCTGGGGCAACTGTGCGATCGCCATTGCTAATTCTCCGTCGGAATCGGTTGCACGTATTGCGCATTTGCCCGCACGAAACAATGGCTCGGTGCCCCCGCTTCGCTACTTTCAACATAAATCCACGGTTGGTTGTCGGCATCAAACGTAACCACAAACCCAGCCGGCGTCAATCCAGCAGTAAACCTTTGATTTTGCTCGAACGTTCCCACCACCGACCAACTGCCAATCTCGAGTGCCCCCGTTCCCGGATCCCAAATTTCCGCCACCGGGCGATCGCCCATGCGACAATTTAACCCGTCGGGATCCGAATCGATCGCCTGCCATTGCTGATGGTAAGACTTAGTAATGTAATCCCCTTTCGCGTTGGGTTGCGGTAAGTCAGAAACAGCTTGCGATCGCTCGTGATTGGGAATCGATTGCTTGGCTTGGGGAACAGGAGAATTCGGCGGCGAGGTTGGTTCCACTTCGCTCTCCCCACACCCCGTCACGCTAACCCCCGCTACACTCAAACTCGCAACCAGACTCAAAAGTCGTTTCATCGTCACTCCAACGCGCTAATATCCGTTATTTTAAGCGCGGCGATCGCCCCATCGACAACAGACTTGGCAACGGGAGCGCGTCCCTGAGATACTGCAAGATAACGAATAGCTCGTTCTCTTAACCGTGAAAGCAATTACCCTCCTCGGCTCAACTGGTTCAATCGGCACCCAAACCCTAGAAATTGTCGCCCAATATCCCGACCAATTCCGTATCGTCGGACTCGCCACGGGTCGCAACATCAAACGACTCGCCCAACAAATCCGACAATTTCGCCCTCAAATTGCCGCCATTTGCGACGAAACCAAACTCGCTGACCTCAAAGCTGCCATCGCCGACGTCGATCCCCAACCCATTCTCCTCGCCGGAGAAGCAAGTTTAGCCGACGTAGCCAGCTACGGCGACACCGAAGCCGTAGTCACCGGAATAGTCGGCTGTGCCGGACTGATGCCCACCATCGCCGCAATTCAAGCCGGAAAAGACATTGCCCTAGCCAATAAAGAAACCCTGATTGCAGGGGGTCCCGTGGTCAAACCCCTAGTCGAACAACATGGGGTGAAACTGCTCCCCGCCGATTCGGAACATTCGGCAATTTTCCAATGCCTGCAAGGGGTTCCCGACGGAGGATTGCGACGAATTCTCCTCACCGCATCCGGCGGTGCGTTCCGCGATTGGCCCGTCGAAAAACTTGCCGAGGTCACCGTCGCCGATGCCCTCAAACATCCCAACTGGTCGATGGGGCGCAAGATTACCGTCGATTCTGCCACTTTAATGAACAAGGGCTTAGAAGTTATCGAAGCGCACTACTTATTCGATTTAGACTACGACAACATCGATATCGTCATTCATCCCCAAAGCATCATCCACTCGCTGATCGAACTGCAAGATACCTCAGTGCTGGCACAATTGGGCTGGCCCGATATGCGCTTGCCCCTCCTATACGCCCTATCGTGGCCCGAACGAATTTATACAGATTGGGAACCGCTAGATTTAGTCAAATCGGGCGATCTGACCTTCCGCGACCCCGACCATCACAAATATCCGTGCATGAACTTAGCCTACGCCGTCGGACGAGCGGGAGGTTCCATGCCTGCGGTATTGAATGCAGCCAACGAGCAAGCCGTAGCACTATTTTTAGACGAGAAAGTCCAATTTTTGGATATTCCCCGCCTGATCGAAGCCACCTGCGATCGCCATCAGTCCGACAATTCGCCCACCCCCTCCCTCGAAGATATCCGCGCGGTCGATAAGTGGGCGCGACAGGCAGTTAACGAGGAAAGTGCCAAACTGATGGCCAAAGTCTAGAAAGGCAACAGGGGGAGAATTGGCAACTGGTCACCGATCCTCGCCTATGCCTCAAGCTGGAAAAACGATCTGTGCGATTTTCCACAAGAAAGGTCGAGAATTCATCGCATAATACAAACTCAGTCGTTAAGGAATCAAGACATCAATGGGTCGTGCAAAGAAAGTCGTGCTGGCATATTCCGGTGGCGTCGATACCACCGTATGCATCCCCTATCTCAAAAACGAGTGGGGCGTGGAGGAAGTGATTACCCTGGCGGCAGATTTAGGTCAGGGTGCCGAACTCGAACCCATTCGCGAGAAGGCATTGAAAGTGGGAGCAAGCCAATCCCTCGTCGCAAACGGGCAGGAAAGCTTTATCGCCGACTACGCCTTTAGTGCCATTCAAGCCAATGCACTGTACGAAAATCGCTATCCCCTCTCTACTGCCCTCGCTCGACCGCTGATTGCTAAAATGCTGGTGGACGCGGCAGAGGAACACGGTGCGGATGCTGTCGCCCATGGCTGCACGGGGAAAGGAAACGACCAAGTGCGGTTCGACGTAGCGATCGCGGCGTTAAATCCCGACCTGAAAGTGCTGGCACCGGCGCGGGAATGGGGCATGAGTCGGGAAGAAACGATCGCCTACGGCGAAAAATTCGGTTTTAGCGCCCCCGTGAAGAAATCGTCGCCCTACAGCATCGACCTCAACCTGCTCGGACGCAGCATCGAAGCCGGACCGCTCGAAGATCCGTGGGTCGAACCCCTCGAAGAAGTGTTTGCGATGACAAAGGCGATCGCAGAAACGCCCAACGAGCCGGAATACGTGGAAATCGGCTTTAAAAAGGGAATTCCCATCGCCGTCAACGGTAAATCTCTCGCCCCCGTTGCCCTGATCGAGCAATTAAACGAAATCGTCGGACGTCACGGGGTCGGACGCATTGACATGATTGAAAACCGCTTGGTGGGGATTAAATCCCGCGAAATCTACGAAGCTCCCGCTCTGCTGGCACTGATTCAGGCTCACCGCGACCTCGAAAGTCTGACGCTGACCAAGGATGTGACCCACTACAAGCGGGGGATTGAAGAAACGTACAGCCAACTGATCTACAACGGCTTGTGGTACTCTCCCCTCAAAGGCGCGCTGGATGCGTTTGTCCAGCAAACCCAAGAGCGGGTATCGGGAACGGTGCGACTGCGGTTATTCAAGGGAACCTCTACCGTTGTCGGTCGCAAGTCGGACAATTCCCTGTATACGCCCGACCTCGCCACCTACGGTGCAGAAGACCAATTCGATCACAAGGCAGCCGAAGGCTTCATCTACGTTTGGGGATTGCCCACGCGGATTTGGTCGCAGCAAACTCGGGGATAACCGAGATATCGGGAGAGGGTGAAAACCTGGGTAGCACGGGAGTTTGTCGTCAACGCTTTAGCGTTTCTCCCTATCCCCCATTCCCCTCTCCTGCAACCACGCCGCGACCCGCAAAATTGCAGTTTCGCAATCAGGAGCGGCGATAATTTGCACCCCGAGGGGAAGGGAAGTGGCGTTGAAGACGGGAACGGAAAGCACGGGTAAGCCGATAAAGGAGAGGGGTTGGGTAAATAACCCCAAATTCGGGCGGACTAACATTTCCTTCCCGTCAATAACCATCGCTTGCTGTCCCAATCGGGGGGCAACGCAAGGGGTGGTTGGAGCGAGAATAATATCGACAGTTTGAAATAATGCCAAGACGCGATCGCGATACCAGCGGCGAAATCGCTGGGATTGGACGTACCACGTGGCGGGAATCAAAGTTCCGGCGAGAAATCGATCGCGCGTGGCGGGGTCGAAATCGTAAGGACGCGATCGCAAGTTTGCCAAGTGCAAATTACTGCCTTCGCTGGCGGTGATAATATAGGCGGCAGCTCGGGCGCGTTCGACTTCGGGAAGGGTGACTCGTCGGGTGGCGTGGAGTGCCGTAGCAACCCGTTCCACGGCGTCTAAGGCTTCCGGTTGGGCGGTTTCGGCGAAATATCCCCCAGCAACGGCAATCCGCAATCCGTCGATTCCGCGATCGAGTTGGGGACAGCACGGTTGGGGCGATCGCGTCGTACAAACCGGATCGCGCGAATCCTCTCCCTGCAAGGCATCAAAGGCGATCGCGATCTCTGGCACGGATCGGGCAAATACGCCGATGTGGTCTAAACTGCTCGAAAATAGCACCGTTCCCGCTCGCGACAGGCGTCCGTAGGTGGGTTTGAACCCGAACGTACCGCACAGAGACGCCGGAACCCGCACCGAGCCATTGGTATCGGATCCGAGGGTTAGAGGAACCAAACCAGCCGCCACCGCCGCCGCCGACCCTCCTGACGAGCCTCCTGCCATGCGATCGCGATCGCGCGGATTTCGAGTCGCCCCGTAATGGCTGTTTTCCGTCACGAATCCGTAAGCGTACTCGTCCATATTCAACGTACCGACGAGGATTGCTCCTGCTCGTTCCAGTCGGGCAATTGCTGTTGCATCCTGCGCGGCTGGGGGATTTTCGGCGTTAATCTTCGATCCGGCGAGAGTGGTAACTCCCGCAACGTCGAATAAATTTTTGACCGCAAACGGCACGCCAGCGAGGACGCCGGGATCGGCTCCGTCGGCGATGCGGCGATCCAGGGTTTGCGCTCTAGAAATCGCGCGATCGCTCAAAATAGCGGTAAAGCAATTTAAGGGGCGATCGCGTTGGTCAATATCCGCTAGCGTTGCCCGAATTACCCGTTCTGCGGTTATTTCGCGATTTCGCACCCGAGGGGCGATCGTGAGTGCGTCAGTGGTTTGCCAGTCTAATTCCATGATTTCAATGGGCGATCGACGGAGGGGAATTGACAACGCGATCGAAAATCTACCCGCGAATTTTATCTAAAATACCAAAGCGAGTATTGCATCTTTAGTTGAAAGGCGATCGCCATGATTCAACAGCAGAGCACCTTAACCGTCGAAGAATTTCTCAACTTACCCGAAACGAAACCCGCTTGCGAATTGATTGACGGAGAAGTCATTCCCAAAATGTCTCCCAAGGGATTTCATGCTGCCGTACAAGCAGCCTTACTAATATTAATTCAATCGGCGTATCGGGACAAAGGACGAATTTATCCAGAATGGGGAATTCGACTCAAACGCCACGGGAACGATTGGGTTCCCGTTCCCGATTTAACCTATATTTCATTCGATCGCCTCCCGTCCGATTGGCTGCAAGACGAACCGTGTCCGCTCGCCCCAGAACTCACGATTGAAATCATTTCGCCCGGACAAGCCTTTAGCGATTTGGTTGAAAAAGCCACCGATTACCTCAACGCTGGTGTCTCTCAAGCATGGATTGCCGATACCCATGCCCAAGCAATCTCGGTTTTCTATGATAATTCACCACCGATAACCTTTAGAAACAATAATAAAATTTTTCCATCAATTTTGTTTGAACTAGAATTGACGCCAAACCAAATTTTTCAACTCGCCGGATTGCCATAATATCTATAATTTACCCTATTCTGCCAATTCATCAAACGAGTAAACAACTACCCCCGTTTCGGGATTGTTGGTGACGCTAACATATCCGCGCTTCACCATTTCTTTGAGCAATTCTTCCACATCGGAAAACCCAATCCCCGTCTCCATCACCGCTTGAGTCACCGAGAGCTTTCCTCCCCGAGCGTGAGCCGCTTTAAGTAACTTCACGAGTTGTTGTTCCTGGGTCGGCGTCGGAAGGGTGCGGGCGATTTCATTTTGAGGTGGGAGCGGAACCCCAGTTTCGGACACCCCTAACTTCGCTTTGGCTTTCTCTTCATAATCGGTAACAATCCTGGGAATCAAAAACAAATCCACCAGAATCCCAATATCGCCCACGACAGGAATCATCCACAACAATCCCGTGACGATTTTGTAGTTGTAAAAGCGGTGTAACCCTCGCAACGGACGAATTCCCATACCGAGCAGAAACGCCACGATCCACAACACGTAACTCGTTTTAAGCCGATTTTGATGGCGTTCTTCCCAATCAATCTCCGCAATCTCAGACGAACCTTGTGACGAATCTTGCATTGTCGATAATTGCTGGCGAATGCGATCGCCCAACGATGTAGAATTAGAAGATTTCGCCTCCGACTTCGACTCGATTTTCGGTTGAGACGATGCTTTTAGATCCGCTAAAACTGCCTCCGCCGATTGATAGCGTCGTCGCATTCCCTGTTGCAGCATTTTGTTTAAAATCCGCCGCAACGAATCGCTAATGGGATTGTTCAGTAAAAAATCTTCCCACACCCACGTTCCTTCCTGACTGTCGAATAATTCAAACGGAGGAACCTGAGTCAGCAAATGGATGCACGTCACGCCCAAACTGTAGATATCGCTAGCAAACACCGCCTTTCCGAACGTCTGTTCCGGTGCTGCATACCCCGCCGAGCCAATCGTCGTTCCCGTGCGCGCCAGCGTCGTCTTCGTAGCGAGTTTGGACGCGCCGAAATCCACTAACACCAACTGCCCGTCGCTGTGGCGGCGAATGATATTTTCGGGTTTAATATCCCGGTGAATCACCTTGCGATCGTGGACGAATTGCAACACTGGCAGCAAATCCTCCAACATCTGGCGGATATCGCCTTCATCGCACGATCCCAATTCCTGCAACTCGCCTTCGAGATCGGTGCCCTCAATAAACTCCTGGATCAAATACTGATAGCCATCCTGCTCGAAGTGCGCCAGCAAGTCCGGAATTTGGGGATGCGTCCCCAACTCCTCCAAGCGAATCGCCTCCTGTTGGAACAGCGCGCGCGCTTTTGCGAGATTTCCCGTCCCCTGCGATCGCGGGCTAAACTGCTTGATGGCGCAATAGGGTCGAGACGGTTTGTACTGGTCGAGTCCCAAAAACGTGCGACTGAATCCCCCATCCCCAATCGGTTTGATGGGACGATAGCGATCGCCTAACAAGAGTTTCGTCCCGCAAGCGTCACACAGCAGCTCGCGATCGGGGTTTTCGGGTTGCGGGCAATCGGGATTAAGGCAAAACGTCATAACGGCGAAGCATACAGCCGATTTCAAGTCTATTTTTATGATGGCATAGCCCCTCGTGATTAGAACGCGAGCCGAGGTGGATTAACCGAACCCCTCAACCCAATCCCCAACCGGAGCTTTACACTTAGTGATACCTTGTAGCAACTCTTAATATCTTCACTAGCATTGACTCCCGCCACCGTTGGTAGACTGGAGGGCAATGCAGGTATAGTATTGTGGCTTCAGTCAGTTTGCAGCGCCACGCCCAACATCTTAAGCAAGCGTCGAGAGAAAATCACCAATGGTAGATTCCGTCAAGACCCAACAAAATTTTGAAGAGATGCGTCCGGGGGTGAAAGTCCCCGCCAAAGAAACGATCCTCACCCCCCGCTTCTATACCACCGACTTCGACAAGATGGCGGAAATGGACATCTCCGTCAACGAAGACGAACTCCGAGCCATCCTCGAAGAGTTCCGAGTCGATTACAACCGCCATCACTTCGTGCGGGATGAGGAGTTCGAGCAATCTTGGGCGCATATCGACGGCGAAACCCGCCGGTTGTTTGTCGAATTCTTAGAGCGTTCCTGCACCGCCGAATTTTCCGGTTTCCTGCTCTACAAAGAACTGGGTCGTCGGCTCAAAGACAAAAGCCCCGTCCTCGCCGAATGCTTTACCCTGATGTCGCGAGATGAGGCGCGTCACGCCGGATTCCTCAACAAAGCGATGTCGGACTTCAACCTGTCGCTGGATCTGAGCTTCCTAACCAAGAGCCGCAAGTACACCTTCTTCCAGCCGAAGTTCATCTTCTACGCCACCTATTTGTCCGAGAAGATTGGCTACTGGCGTTACATCACCATCTACCGCCACCTCGAATCCCACCCCGAAAACCGGATTTATCCGATCTTCCGCTTCTTCGGCGGCTGGTGTCAGGACGAAAACCGCCACGGCGACTTCTTCGACGCGATCATGCGCTCTCAGCCGCACATTCTGCGCGATTGGAAGGCGAAACTGTGGTGCCGTTTCTTCCTGCTGTCGGTATTTGCCACCATGTACCTCAACGATATCCAGCGGTCTGGCTTCTATGAGGCTTTAGGTCTTGGCGCGCGCGACTACGACAAGCACGTGATCGAGAAAACCAACGAAACGGCAGGACGGGTGTTCCCGGTTATCCTGAACGTGAACCATCCGAAGTTCTATCAACTGCTTGAAAAATGCGTGGGTACGAACGAGAAGCTTTCCGCAATTGCCGAGTCCGACCGACCCGGTTTCGTGAAGTTCTTCCAGAAATTGCCCCACTACGTCTCCAACGGCGTGCAATTCCTGAAGCTGTATTTCATGAAGCCGATTGAGGTCGAGCAGATGCAAGCTTCAGTTCAGTAGGATTTGACAGTTTGTCCGAATTTGGTTTGAATTTAACGGTTCTGCACGGTCGCAGGACCGTTTTTTGTCATGGCGTAGGGAGATGGGGGAGCGGGAGAAATTCGGTCAGCTTTAACCTCCATTTTGTCGTCATAACGATCGCGCGGATTCCGATCGAGGCGAACGACATCGTCCGAAGCAAGGGAAATCTTAGCAATACCGAAGTTAGTGCTATGGTTGTCACGACAGAATCGGGGAAACAGTGTTGCTTGGATTTACCCCTGATTTCCCTGCATAGTTGGGGAAAACGCTAAAGCGTTTACTACAAACTCTCTCCTAGCTCCTCTGCCTCTTAATTATGAATTGCCGAGTCATCCCGATCCTGCTGGCATGGTTGACAGCGGTGTCCCCGGCGTGGGGCAATCCTCAACCGCCAGAAAATCCAGATCGCCTCGATATCGACCCCGAGATTATCGAAGACAGTCCGGTGCTGCGGCGGTGGATGCGCGAAATTCCCAACGTCTGGGACGAGATTGCCAACGATCCCAGCTTTCGGACGCGGTTGCGGGTGGGATATTCTCAGTTCGCCTCGGGAGAGGAGGGTGAGGGATTGAGCGTGGGCGTAGAAGATTGGTTTGTCCCTCAGACGCGCGCGACCTTGAGCGGCGATTATTATGGCAGTTGGGAGAGCGATCGCGAATCCTGGGGCGTCCGGGGGCGCTATTACCTCCGTCCGTTGGGGCGTTACGTCAATGTCGCGCCAACCCTCGGCTACCGACAACTTCGTATCGAGGACGACACAACGCGAGGTGCGGAAATGGGCGTGCGGTTGCTGTTGGTCCTCTCTCGCGGCGGAGCGGCGGACGTAGCGCTGACGCAGACGTGGGTTGCGCCGGGAACGGATGAGGAAGTGGGATTGAGTGCCTTAAACGCCAGCTACGCGATCGCCGATCGCCTGCGCCTGAGTGCCGATATTCAACGACAGAACGCTCCCCAAGCCAAAGAGACTCGGCTGGGACTGTTCCTGGAATGGATGCCCTAGGCGATCGCCCCCGGATCGCTTAACCGATCTGAAATTGTAAACAAACGTTGGGGTTTCCCCCCGAAATGATTGCGAAACGCTAATTCCTTCAAACAATTATTACAGAGGCGATCCCAGAGCCGGGTCATTGTCCTACGCTAAAAATAGAAAATTGAGCGGTACGGTCAAGGGTGCAACTCCCCCTGAGACACGATCTCTCAACGAAAATTCATCAGCCCCACAGCGGAAACGACTTGGGGGAACCGTTCGGCTAAAGTTCTGGCGGTTCGGCGAGAATGCCGCCGGTCACGAGGGTTCACACCTTGTCTAACACCATCACTGCACACTAGCAAGTAGATGGAGCATTCGTTATCTTACACCGGGTTAAATAAACGACGACAATGCCCCAGGAGGGTAATTATATGAATATTTCCAAACTCTTTGACAACCTAATCGGCTATCTTTCTGAAGCAGTTGCCCGCATCTTCGGTCCGAGCGATGATGCTTATCCCGCCATTGGCGTGCAGCCATTTGAAGGCGAACCCTATAAAGGACCGCAGTGGATTGATTAATTCACTGAATCGTGGCGGTTTCCTTCCTTTTAGCCAAATGTAACGAATTACCCCCCTCTAACACTAGAGGGGGGTTCAATATATTGGCGAGCAATGAAGTGATAGAGTCCTCAGTTCCACCGATGCGCGACGAGGCGACTCGCGAAGGGGCAATTAATCGACGACCCGCAGAAAACCGCGACGCAAAGCATCAAAGACGCGATCGATATGTTGTTGTTCTTTTGCGCTCAATGCATCTTTAGATAAGAGCGCCGACATAAATCTACGCTGATCGGCACGGGTAATTCGACGAGATGCAAAAATATGCTCGACGACTTGCTCGATATTCGCGTTAACTGCCGGATTGGGAGCTTGCATTACCATAATGAAACCCAGTTGTATCTTTAGTATGGATCGTTTGTCGAAATAGATGAGTCCGAAGGATCGCTGAAATTTAACGAAGCTTCAATGAATGCAACTGAGGAATTACCGAGATTTCCCGCAGTGGCGATCGCGATCGCGCCCTCGATTCAAGTCAACTCAGGTCGTACCGCGATAGGATTCGAGCGAGTTTCATCTCAACTCCATTAACTCGAACCCCGAACCACCAGTTAAGAGTATAGGCACTAAATTCAAAATCGCGGTTAAATTTAAACAAACCTATAGAAAAATCGGATTGCCCGATCCTGACCCCTGGCTTCCCCACTCGAAATGAGAAGTTTGAGGCAAGCCGAGCCTCGTCCCCTAGCATTTCGCTAAAATGTTTGTCACGATTAGATTTGAATAGCCGAAGCTAGATCCCATTACTGTCATTCCCAATCGAGGCAGAACCGTGCCCAAGCGCAACTTACTCATTTCCCTCCTCGTCGCCGTTGGTTTATCGGGCGTGGCGCAACCGACGTTCGCCCAGGCGTTAATTCCCCACGCGATCGAACTCGAATCCGAACGCTTAGAGCAAATCGGGACGAGTTTGATGGGCGAAGCGCGTCAGTGGGCGCAATTTCAGCAATTCGAGCGCGCCGTTCCCCGTGCCGAACTCGCGACGCAACTGTTACCCGAAAGTGCCGAAGCTCGGGCGTTGTTAGGCAGCATTTACCTGCAAGTCGGTCGAGTAGAAGACGCGATCGCCGCTTTAGAGCGCGCCAGTCAACTCGATACCGACAGTGCTGCCATTCGCTTTGCCTTGGGGTCGGCATATTTCCAAAACGAGAACTACCGCCGTGCCGTGTCCGCCTTGGAAGCCGGATTGCAGCTCGAACCGGAAGTCCCCGGCGCCTTGTTCGACCTGGGGAACGCCTATTACAAAATCGGGGACTTCTCCGAAGCGATCGCCCGCTATCAAACCGCTTTTGACCTCGACGAAGGATTCTGGCCGGCGGTCAATAACATCGGTTTAGTCCTCTACGAACGGAGACAAGTCGATGAGGCGATCGAGAAATGGCGCACCGCCGTTGAAATTAACGATGCCGCCGCCGAGCCGCAATTAGCCATTGCCGTTGCCCTGTACGCACGGGGCGATCGCGAGCGCGGGTTAGCCATGGGCGAATCAGCCATCCGTCTGGACAGCCGCTACGGGGAATTAGACTTTCTCGAAGCCAATCTCTGGGGCGATCGCTTGCTCCAAGATGCCAAAGCCCTGCTCAATACCCCGCGCATTCAGGCAACCCTCGCCCGAGCAGACGAGTCGTCCTCCGACGAGATCCGATAGTCAAGCACCCGGCGCGATCGCTCTTCTTGACGCTTTCAACCCTCGAGATATCGCGGGAGTCTAATCGCTATTGGCAGCCTCGCCTTCTTCCTCGGGTAAGAGGGCTTTAATCGAATCGACGAACTTTTGGTGATCCACCACGGGTTTCGAAATATAGCCGTCCGCCCCGCTTTGAGCCAGAAACGTCTCGCGATCGCCCGCCATGGCATGAGCGGTCACTAAAATGATTGGCAACCCCGCCGTTTGAGGATTCTCCTTGAGCATTTGCGTGATCTTAATACCATCGACGGCTTTGCCTTGATACACGCTACGCGCCAAAGACACATCCATCAAAATTAAATCGGCTTGACCCGCCTCGGCGATTTGCATCACTTCCTCGACGTCCTCGGTATGCTTCACCGCTAAGCCACCTCGCTTGGTCAAAATTTTAGAAAAGACCCTAGCGTTGACCAAATCGTCCTCTACAATCAGAACGGTTCTCATCTTGCTTTACCTACGTGCGCGTCCTTAGCATGAAGCAATCTTTAGATTGCAAGAATTCAGGCATCCCTTAACAATTAAAAGGCAGATCCGCACATCGACCCCGGTGGCTTTCCCCATCCCAGTCGCTAGCTGAGGGGAGAACAGCCGCTCGCCCCTACTGCCCGAGCGCGGTCAACAACCGGAGAGAAATGCTCTCGTGCCATTAAAGATTGTAGCGGAGGCAGTGACCTATCCCCACCATCGCCTAGAAGGAGTTTGGAATCGATTGGGATGCAAATTGATTCGATCGCGGCGGCGAATTCGCTATGCTAGGCGACATTGCTACTCGTCGCGTCAAGACGCTTGCTTGTTGGAAGGAGACCGAGGTAATCGAAACTCATGGCTAAACAGTTAAATTTGCTGGCGAACGGACAAGTTATTTCTACGGCGCTGCACTCAGAGATGCAACGGTCGTATCTCGAATATGCCATGAGTGTCATCGTCGGTCGGGCGCTTCCGGATGCCCGAGATGGGTTGAAACCCGTCCATCGCCGCATCTTGTACGCCATGCACGAGTTAGGGTTGACTCCCGATCGCCCGTTTCGCAAATGCGCCCGGGTGGTCGGGGACGTGCTGGGAAAATACCATCCCCACGGCGACCAGGCGGTCTACGACGCGATGGTGCGCATGATTCAGGACTTTTCCTGTCGCTATCCCCTCCTCGCCGGTCACGGGAACTTCGGGTCGATCGACAACGACCCCCCCGCCGCCATGCGGTACACCGAAACTCGCCTCGCCTCGATTGGCAACGATTCGCTCTTAGCCGAAATTGGCGAAGCGACGGTGGATTTTGCCAGTAACTTCGACGACTCCCAACAAGAACCGGTGGTATTGCCCGCGCAATTGCCGATCTTGCTGCTCAACGGCTGTTCGGGAATTGCCGTGGGGATGGCGACGAATATTCCCCCCCACAATTTAGGGGAACTCATCGACGGGGCGATCGCCCTGATCGACCGTCCCACCCTTTCCGACGACAAGCTGATCGAGTTAATTCCGGGTCCCGACTTTCCCACAGGCGGCGAAATCGTCGGCACCGAGGGCATTCGCGACGCCTATACCACCGGACGCGGCGGCATTTTAGTTCGAGGCGTCACCCGAGTGGAAGAAATCGAAACCGGTCGCACTCGCCGCCACCGTCGCACGGCGTTGGTGGTGACGGAGTTTCCCTATCAAGTCACCAAATCCAGTTGGATCGAGAAAGTAGCGGCGTTGGTCAATCAGGGGAAATTAGAGGGAATTTCCGACATTCGCGACGAAAGCGATCGCGACGGGATTCGAGTGGTAATCGAACTGAAACGAGAAACCGATCCCCACTGGCTGCTGGCGAAACTGCACAAACTCACCCCCTTGCAAACCAACTTTGGCGCGATCTTGCTGGCGTTGGTGGGCAATCAACCGCGCCAACTGACGCTCAGGGAGATGTTGCAGCAGTTTCTCGATTTTCGAGAGCAAACCCTGACCCGCCAGTACCGCCACGAACTCGAACGCACCGAGGAACGGTTGCACTTGGTCGAAGGACTGTTGGCGGCGTTAGCCAATCTCGACGACGTTATCGACATTTTGCGACACGCTCCCGACGGTTCGACCGCCAAAGCCACGTTTCAACAGCGATTCGGCTTTAGCGACAGCCAAGCCAGCGCCATCCTCGCCATGCCCATGCGACGGCTGACGGGATTGGAACGGCAGAATTTACAGCAAGAGTTCGACGAATTGAGCCAGCGGCGACAGGAATTGCAGCAGTTATTGAGCGATCGCCGAGAGTTGCTCAAAGCGTTGAAGAAAGAGTTGCGATCGCTGCGGCGAAAATACGGCGACCAACGACGAACCCGGATTATTACCGAAGAAGAACTGGCGAAGCAGCAGCGTCGGGTTAAAGCCAAAGCCGGCAAATCCCAGCGTGCGGCGACCGAAAAAGGCAAACTCGAACCCGCTATTTTAGACGCTCCCGTCGAGGAAGATACCGTCATCGAACTGACCCATCGCGGTTACGTGCGGCGCGTGTCTCCCGGGACCTTCGAGCGGCGCAAAAACACCGAGTTGCCCAAAACCCTCCCCCGCGACGAGGATTTCACCCTCAGCGTCCATCACGCCAAAACCCAACAAGACTTGTTAGTTCTCACCCGCACCGGGAAAGCCTATTCGGTGAAAATCGGCGATATTCCCCCCACCCGAGGGCGAGATACGCGAGGAACGCCCGTGGTCAGCTTGCTGCCGAATTCAGCGGATAGCGACCCCGACGCGATCGCGGCTCAGTTCGTCTTTTCGGACTATCCCGAAACCGAGTACATGGTGTTTCTGACCCAGCAAGGGCGGATCAAGCGGCTCCCGCTGTCGGAATTTTCCAATATCACCGCGCGGGGACTGACGGCGTTGAAGCTGAAAAAGGACGATATTCTCAGCTATGTCAACCTCGGTCGCCCAGGGGAAGAAATGGCGATCGCCACTGATGGCGGTCGGGTGTTGCGCTTGAAAATCGACGAGGATCAATTGCCGGTTTTGGGTCGCACCGCCCAAGGCTATCAAGCCCTGCGATTGCGTAAAAAAGAGCGTTTGGTCGGTTGTACGAGTTTGCGTCCCCACGACGATATTTTATTGGTGACCCGCTCGGGGTATGCCAAACGATTGCCCGCCGACCTGCTGCGTCTGGCGAATCGCGGCGAAATTGGCACGCAGGCATTACAGTTTAGGAGTAAGAGCGATGGGTTGGCGGCGATGGTCGGTGCCAGCAATGGGAATGCGGACGCGATGATTTTGACCAGCCGCGATCGCTTCGTGCGCGTTCCCCTTCAGGAGATCCAGGTTCGCAATAAAGACGGAGCGGGCGATCGTTTGCGCCCACTTAAATCCGGCGAAACCGTTGTCGAGGTCACCCTGTTGGGAGGATAGGCAAAAATGTTAGGGGTTTGGTCTCCAAACCCTTCCCTCCCATCTTCGGGTTAACTGGTTAACTCCGATGGCTCGATTCCCATCCCGAGAGGG
>CAYQUF010000045.1:0-28823 GCA_964420595.1 uncultured bacterium | reverse complement strand
CCATGAACCGTCCGAACCCGATAACTTCCCCTATTGCGGAAAAAATAATTGCAGGTATGCCGAGATGAGGGTGTTCCCCCAGATGGCGCTGATGAGGGCAGCGAGGGCTAAAAAGGGACCGAAAGGCATCGGTTGTCGCCGTCCGAGGAGTCCGAGGGCGATCGCGCCGCCGCCGATGAAGGCTCCAATCGCACAGGCTAAAAATCCGGTCAGTAACAGTAATTTCCATCCCAACCACGCCCCGATTAGAGCGGCGAGTTTGGCGTCTCCGCCTCCCATTGCCGTCTGTCCCAAAACCATCGAACCGAGGAAGGTGACGATTTCAAACAACCACAATCCCAAAACGGCGGCAAAGATGGCACCCATTAAACCGGAGCTGAGTCGAGCGAGGTCGAAATCGCGATGGAATGCCCACAGTGCCTGAAATACCAGTCCCGCTACTAACCCCGATTGGGTCATAGAATTGGGCAGGGTGAAGGTGTCGAGGTCGATGAAACTCAAGGCGAGCAGCCAACTTGCCAGCGTCCAGTAACCGACGGTTTGCCAAGTTAGACCGAATTGCCAAAAGATCAGTAAAAATAACAGCCCCGTCGCCGCTTCTACCAGGGGATAGCGAATGGCGATCTTTGCGCCGCAGTGGGAACAGCGACCGCGCAACCACAGCCAGCCGAATACGGGGACGTTTTCGTGCTTTTTGAGCCGATGCAGGCAATGGGGACAGCGAGACGGGGGCGACAGCAGCGACAATCCGGCGGGAAGTCGGTAGATGACGACGTTGAGAAAGCTACCAATCGCCGAGCCGAATAAGAAGACGATCGCGTAGGGGGGAAAGGTGAGAAGCCAGTCCATGAAGAGGCAGGGGAGCAGGGAGCAGGGGACAAGGGGAAGGGGAAATCAATAGACGCCGGATTCCATGTGTTCGAAGGGAATAAAACACTCTTGCGGGAGCAATATTGGCTGGCGTTTAAATATTAATTGACCGCGATAGTTTAAAGTGTTAATTGCCACCCCTAACGGACGTTCCAGGCGATCGGGATGGACTTCTTGATAAACGCGATAAATCTGTTGCGCCGCACGCACGAGTGCCGGATCGTACAAGTAAGGCGATTCGACGTTGTTGGGTTGTACTTCGGTTGAATGACCGTACCACTGCCTCGATGCGTACACTGAATCGATTTACCTCAATGGATTCGGCATGAGTTTAGACCCTATTTTGGGTTGCTGGCAAGGGGGGCGAGAGGGGGATGGGGGGATAGGGAGAGAGAAATTCTCTAATTGATACGAGATCGGGGATGCTTTCCTGTTGCCCGTTGCCTCTATACTCTATTCTGCGCTATCCCAAATATTCCTGACATAATTGGCGAAATCGATCGCCCCGTTGTTCGAAATTGGCGTATCGATCGAAACTGGCGCAGGCGGGAGAGAGCAAGACGGTACGAGCCTCGTGTTTTCGGGCGAGTTCGGCGGCGCGGGGAATGGCGCGTTCGAGGGTTTCGACGATTTCGGCTTGGGTAAATCCGACTCGATCTAACTGTCGGGAAAAGGCATCGGCGGCTTCGCCAATGAGCAACACGGCGGCGGCTTTAGTTTGAATGGTTTGGAGCCAGGCGCGATCGTCGCCTTCTTTCGGTTCGCCTCCGGCAATTAGAATTGCAGGGGCTTGCACTGAGCTTAACCCAACTTGTGCCGCATCGTAATTAGTTGCTTTACTATCGTTAATAAAATCGATGCCCCTCCAGGTGCAAATCCATTCGAGTCGGTGGGGAACGCCGGGAAATTGTTCGATCGCCCCTAGGATAGAATCTTTGTCAATTCCAGCCAAACGCGCTGCCGCCACAGCCATTGACAAATTCTGTCGATTGTGCTCTCCCGGCATTCGCAATGCCGCCAGGGGGACGATCGGTTCGCCGCGATCCACCACCCAGCCGCCGCTGACGTACACGCTGGGTTGGGGGGGACGGGCATCGAGAGCGGCTCGGGCGCTCGTCCAGCAAACGTCCGACCACTGAGCGATCGCCCGTTGAGCCAAATAGGGATCGTCGCCGTTTAAAACCCGCTGCTGGGACGAGTGGAGCAGTTTGGATTTGATGGCGTAGTAGCGATCGAGGGTTTTGTGGCGGTTGAGGTGGTCGGGGGTGAAGGTCGTCCAAATGCCGATGCGGGGGGCGATGCTGCAGGAGGACTCGATTTGATAGCTGCTGATTTCGGCGATGACCCAGTCGGGGTCGGTGTTGGATTGGGCGGCTTTGAGGGCGAGTTCGCAGGCGGCGTACCCGATATTGCCACAGGCGGGAGCGTTGAATCCGGCGGCTTGGAAAATAGCGGCGACGAGGGCAGTCGTTGTGGTTTTGCCGTTGGTTCCGGTGATTCCGACCCAGGGGGAGCGTTGCAACGATCGCCAGGCGAGTTCCATTTCGCCAATGGTTTCGATCCCCAACTCCCGAGCGCGGACTAGACCGGGAACGTCCCAGGGAACGCCGGGACTGACGACGACTAAATCGAGGGTATCGAAATCGTCGGGATTGAAGGTGCAACCGAGATGGACGGGAATGCCTTCGCTGGCGAGTTGTTGCTGTTGCGATCGCAGGCTGTCGCTGTCTTGACGATCGCTGGCGCTAACTTGCCAACCCCGATACTTTAACAGTCGGGCGGCTGCCATTCCCGACTTTCCCAATCCGATCGCGTGAGCCTCGGGCATGATGTTCTCGAAGGGCGATATTTGGTGGTACTTCGGTTTTTCATCATACAGGGGGAAGGGATGGGGAGATAGGGAGTTATCCCAACAGGAATTTGGGAGGAGCGAACCAAAACATCGTGCTGGTGCCGATTGGCGAGCCGGTGGGGGGCAGGTGCAAGCCGATGACGCCGGCTTTTTTGACTTCTAAGCTGTCTTTGGCATTGCCCCAAAGGAGCATTTCCGCCCAGTTACCGAGGTTGGGTTGGTGTCCGACAATCGCCAGGGTTTGGGGATCTTCGCCGTTGCGCCAGGTGTCGAGCCAATCGACCCAGGCGTGAATGCTGCCTTCGGGAGCGAGGTGGGACGAGGGTTCCAGGGTTTTGCCTAACCCGACATCTTGCAGGATTTTGGCGGTTTGGCGCGCGCGCAGGAGCGGACTGGTTTGGATGAGGTCGAAGCGGATGTCGAATTGCTTCAACTGTTTGGCAATTTTGCGAGTTTTGCGCTGTCCTTTGTCGGTGAGGGGACGCTCGGCGTCGGAGGCGTACGCTTGACGGTCGGCGGCGATACCGTGACGGATGATGTAGAGGGTGGTTTCGACAGGCATAGATGCAATGTTGGGGTGGGTGCAATGCTTTTCATTTTCAGTTTAGGGAATGTCGGGGTTTGGCGTTCGAATTTTTCTGGCGCGAGGAGGAAAGGGAGAGATGAGGATTTGTGCCGATCGCCCCATTCTGAAGGGGTTGGTCTTACACTTAAGATAGAGTTCGTATCGGGATTTGCCAGTTTTGCTGTCTATCTCGTTTCGGGAGCGGGAAATGCCAGTCGCGTATTGATTTTATGAATCCTTTTGTCCGAGAAAACGAACGAGATCGCTCGCCGCCTTCCCAACGGGAGACGGCTCTGAGTGTGGTGGCGATTGCAGCCTCTGCGGGAGGAATTAATGCCATCTCGCAGGTGCTGTCGAGGTTGCCTGCGGATTTTCCGGCGGCGGTGGTGGTGGTGCAGCATTTAGCCCCACACTATCCATCTTATATCGCGCAAATTTTGGCTCGGCGGACGACATTACCCGTGAAGCTGGCAAGGTCTGGAGATCGCATCGAAGCCGGTACGGTTTACATTGCACCTCCCGATTGGCACGTGACGGTCAAATCCGATCGCACCCTATGGCTGGATCGCTCGGAGACGGTGAATTTCGTGCGTCCGTCGGCGGATGTGTTGTTCGCGTCGGTGGCGCAGTGTTTTGGAAAAAGAGCGATCGCGCTGGTGCTGACGGGAACGGGAGGCGATGGGGTTGGAGGTGTCAAAGCCATTGCCAAAGCTGGAGGGAAAGTCGTCGCACAGGATAAGGATACCTGCGAATTTTACAGTATGCCCAGCCGGGCGATCGCGACGGGGGTGGTGGATCGCATTGTGCCGCTGCCGCAGATTGCTTCGATACTCGTCGAACTGGTAAAGTAAATCTGGAATTCGATCGCAACGCTTTTTTGTAGGTTCAACGCAACATTATTTTTCGCATTCGACCCGCTACGATTCTAACTTTCAATCTTTCCACCATTTCAGAAGAAACCCGATCGCGCCTTCTGTTTCGGCGTTGAAAGGTCGTCTCTTAAATTGTCGAGCGAACGGATCGACAAATATTTTCATTGGTTATTTTATAATTTCAGTTTATACACTATGATCGACCACGCGCCCAATACTCACCCAGAAGAAGATCGCGTTTTCGAGCGGTTGCTGGAGTTTTTACGCCAAGCTCGCGGATTCGATTTTACCGGATACAAGCGTTCCAGCTTGAAGCGGCGAGTTCGCAAGCAAATGCAAATACGAGAGATCGAGTCGTTTGGCGATTATCTCGATTATTTAGAGGTGCATCCGGAAGAATTCGTACCGCTATTTAATACCATTTTAATTAATGTAACGACATTTTTTCGAGATTTTCCGGCATGGGAATACCTGCGCGATCGCGTGATTCCGCGCATTCTCGAAGGTAAAGTGGCGGACGAACCAATTCGGATTTGGAGTGCGGGATGCGCCTCGGGAGAAGAAGCGTATTCCCTGGCAATCTTAATTTCAGAAACAATCGGTTTCGACCAATTTAGAGCGCGGGTTAAAATTTATGCCACGGATGTGGATGAGGAAGCTTTAACTCAAGCACGCCACGCCATCTATTCGAAAAGAATGCTCGAAGCAATTCCCGATCTCTGGCAAGGGACGTATTTCGAGCGATCCAATGGCAATTATATCTTTCGACCGGACTTGCGCCGCGCTATCATTTTCGGTCGTCACGATTTGGTACAAGACGCGCCAATTTCTCGCTTGGATTTTCTGGTGTGTCGCAATACGCTGATGTATTTTAATGCCGAGATGCAAAAGCGGATCTTGGCGCGGTTTCATTTTGCCTTGAAAGATACAGGGATTTTATTTTTAGGAAAGGCTGAAATGTTGCTAACCCATGCTGACTTGTTTACCCCATTAAATTTACAACATCGCATTTTTCAACGAGTGCCTAAAATCAATTTACAAGATCGCTTGTTGGTACTGGCACAAACGGGAGATGAAGAAGCGGGGAGCCGGCTTTCGAGCAACGTGCGCTTGCGCGAGGCGGCGTTTAATTCGGTTCCCATGCCTCAAATTATTATCGATTTTAATGGGAATCTGGCGTTGGCAAATTTAGCCGCGCGATCGCGGTTTGGGTTGAACTGGCAGGATTTGGGCAATCCATTCCGAGATCTCGAATTGTCTTATCGTCCGCTAGAATTGCGATCGCCGATCGAGCAGGTCTATCAAGAACGAAACTCAATTTTAATTGAAGATGTCAGGCGAGATTTGCCGAACGGACAGACCGAATACTACGATATTCAACTGACGCCATTGCGGGAAAATGGCAGCGATTTAATTGGCGTCAGCATTACGTTCTCGGATGTTTCTCGCTATCACGACTTGCGCTCGGATTTACAGCGTTCCAATCAAGAGCTGGAAACGGCAAACGAGGAGTTGCAGTCGAGCAATGAAGAGTTAGAGACGACTAACGAAGAATTGCAATCGACCAACGAAGAGTTAGAGACGACCAACGAAGAACTGCAATCGACCAACGAAGAGTTAGAGACGACCAACGAAGAACTGCAATCGACCAACGAGGAATTGCAGACTATTAACGACGAGTTGCGCTTGCGAACGTTAGAACTCAACGAAACCAATGCTTTTTTATCCTCGATTCTCGGGAGCTTGCAAGCTTGCGTTATTGTGGTAGATCGCCAATTTGAAATCCTCAGTTGGAACGAATCGGCAGAAGATTTATGGGGATTGCGATCGGATGAAGTGTTAGGGGAATCGTTGCTCGGACTCGATATCGGCTTACCGGTGGCAAAATTGCGCAATCCAATTCGAACCTGTTTGGAAAACCAACAAAAGCCCCCCAACGAGTTAAGTTTTGATGCTATGAACCGTCGCGGCAAAGCAATTCAAATTCGCGTGCGGTTAAACCAATTACGCGGTCATGACATTAAAGTGCGCGGCGTCATTTTATATATTGAAGCGAGCGATCGCTCGGAGTTTCAAGGTGCTTAAACTGTGTTAGATTTTTAGTGTCAATTACTCAGATTTAATTGACTTTTACCAACGATCGCCGCTTTGCCGATCCAGGGACGGCAATGGGTTGAGAAACGCAGTCTAATTTTGCTAATTTGTCCTATAATAAGTCTAGGATTGTCTTCCGGAATTGAATTTCTAGCGGATAAGAGATATTTTGTTTTTACTCTAGTTCGCGATTAATGCAATCGATCGTGCCATGTCGTCTGACGGGGTAAGATTGCCAACCGTCGATCGCGCGGAGTTAGGAACGAGTCAAACAGTCGATTTAAATCGATAAGACCTATGCATTTTAATCGATGTTTAGCGTAATTGCCCTTGCCATGATAGAATCTCGCTCCGATCGCTCCAATGGTGAATTTCAGATCGAACAAGAATTACAAAAGGCTTGCAATCGCATTGCCATGCTTCAGCAGGAGATTTTAAAGCGACCGAATACGAGTTTGCTATCTGTTGTCCGAGCCTTAAGCGATATCTCGTTACTACTCGAAGAATTGCAGGTCACCCTCGAAGAAATCCAGCAACAGCAGGAAGAATTGGACGAACTCGAACGCCAAAGCCAACGCGATCGCCTCAACTATGAAGAACTGTTCGAGGGAGCAATCGATGCCTACGTCATTACCGATCGCTGGGGTAAAATCGAGCAGGTCAACCAAGCCGCCGCACTGCTCTTTGGCTACGATCGCGCTAAACTGCTAGGCAAACTGCTGGTGATGTTTGTCGTCCCCAACGAACGGAATTCGTTTCGCACTCGCCTCAACCAATTGACCCAATCGATCCTCGTCAAAATTGACAATTGGGTCGCGTGGATGCAACCCATAGGCGGCGGCGCATTTCCCGTATCCATTTCCGTGCGTCCCATCTCCCAACCCGATCGCCATCGCTTTCACTGGTCGATTCGGGATCTCAGCAAACGCCAGCGCGATCGAGATACCATTCGCAGCCTCACGAGCGAATTCGACACTCGCGTGCGCCAGCAAACTCAAAGCCTGGAACAGACCCTAGCCGCAACGGTGGAATCGGTGCAATCGATCCACGCCAGCCTCAGCACTTGCTTAGCGGAGATCGCGCGGATCTGGCAGATTCGACCGTCGCAACTGCAAGACGAAACGGCGATCGATCGGTTGCAGGGGATGCAAAATCGAATTGAGGCGATCGCGTTAGTTCACGCGCAACTAGCACTTGGTATCAATTCCGGTTGGCTCGATCTCGGCGGTTGCATCAGACAACTGACCGGTGCTTTAGCCAGTACGTATCGCTCGAACGCTCAGGCGATCGCCATTGAAGTCGAGATCGACGAGATCTATTTAACCGTCGAAACAGCACTTCCTTGCACTCTAATTGTCAACGAACTGCTCTCGAATGCGCTGCGACACGCTTTCGAGCCGGGGGAACCCGGTCGCATTGGGATTCGATGCGATCGCCTGGAGGGAAATCGCTTGGCGTTGCGAGTCGTCGATAGCGGTTGCTTACCGGAAGGGTTCGACCTGGAAACGGCAACTTCTCCCGGCTTGATGCTGGCGAAACGGCTGACGGAACAGTTAGGGGGAACGTTGGAACTGACGCGCGAACCGCAGACTCAGTTTGAGTTGGTGTTTGAGGAAAGGGGATAAGGGGATGGAGAGCGAGGGTGGAAACGGTGCGTACCAATTCACAATTTTGGTTGGCTTCACGAGAATGCGATCGGCTCTAAAAATGTATGGATCGCAAATGAAGAATAGGATACACTAAAGGCAATTGAATCCAGGTTGCGGGCGATTGGGGCGATCGCGCGGTTGAATTAAAGCATTCTTTTTTGCTCGCGAAATTTAATATAGGTATCGATAGATGGACTCTTTCTTGGGTCGAAAATCGCTCGAATCGATCTTGAGCCTGCAACTGCAAAACTCTCGATCGCGCTTTTTGGATTTACTCCTTCACCTGCAAAAATCTCCCCAGAATACCCGAGATCCGGATCGGTTGCGCGACGTTCTCGCCGATGCGTTGGGAGAAGTTTCGACCCTGCTCGATGAAGTGCAAGCGACCACGGAAGAAATTTACGAACAGCAAGATTTATTAATTGAAATCCAGCAAGACCTCGCCCTCGAACGCTATCGCTATCGGGAATTATTCGAGCATTCGCCAGATGGGTATCTTATCACCGATCGCGCTGGGAAGATCGAAGAAGTCAACCCAATGGCACAATTAATGCTCAATCGCGATCGCGCTCAATTAATCGACAAGCCGCTAGCGGTGTACGTGGCGCTCGACCGACGCAAGGAATTTCGCGATCGCGTGGCTCAGTTTGCTAAGTTCGAGCTGACGCAGCTTCGCAATTGGGATCTCGACTTGCAAATCGAGCGAGAGGCGGCCCTTCCGGTTTCGGTATCGGTGCGCGCGCTGCATTCGTCGGATAGCCGCAGTTTGTGCTGGATCGTGCGAGATGCAACCCGAGATCGACAACTTCAGGCAAAAGTTAAGGCGCTCGAAGCAAAGCTGGAACAAGAAATTGCCGAGAAACAGGCGTTAATGCAACCGTACGGCGATCGCGACGACTGACTCAGACTAGAGTATTTCCCGGACTGACGAGCTGTTGCCTTTCTCAACCGAAGCGTACCGCACGGCTCTCAATCTCTCGGTTCGGGAATGCTACCGGGAGCAATGGAGTCCCGTAGCAGGGGGTTGTCTAAGGCGATCGATTTTCTGTGGAAAGCGCTAAATTGAGAAAGTGTAGCTTGGGATACGTATATACGGACGCAATCGATTTTTTGTTTATTTTATCAAAAAAATAAATATTTGTTTTATAATGATATTGCATATCGCTTTTTCTGCATATCTCGAAACAGTGATTGATTCATGCACTGGCGTTCAATACTTTCAGGGAAATCGGTCGAACTCACCACTGACCATTGCACTCCTGTCTGGCGTTTAATTTTTTTTAACGAGAGAAGACCGAAATAATTGACGAGATCGTCATTCCTGATGATAGGAGATTAATTTAATGCAATCCAACGATCCAACGCAGCGCGAGAATTTAGGAAATTTATTTTCCCAAAATTTGCAAAATTATAACACTAGGCTCTCGAATGTCGAGCAAGAGTTGATGGCAAAAATCAACAGCGAGGGAGCCACCGTACTGCTCGAAGATGCATTTACCGAAATCGAGAAATTACTCGAAGAATTGCAAGTCACGACTGAAGAACTCTACCAACAACAAGACGAGTTCGAACAAAACCAAAACGAGATCGAACGAGAACGTCAGCGCTATCGAGAGCTATTCGAACTGGCAGTCGATGCCTATATCGTGACCGATTGCTTGGGGAAGATCGAGCAAGTCAATCAAGCTGCCGAATTGATGCTCGGTTGGAACCGCGATCGGGCGATCGGTTCCTTCTTAGTCGCCTGCATCATGCAAGATTGGCGCGATCGATTTCGCACGGAACTCAACCGACTGTCAAACTCGACCGCCGATCGAATCACCGACTTGGAACTGTGGGTCAAACCCCACCAAGGCAGACCCATTCCCGTCTCGGTTTCCGTCCGCGCGATCGATGTATCTGGCGAGTTGCGCTTGCACTGGTTAATTCGCGACATTACCCGCCGCAAACAGCAAGAAATCAAATCTCAAATGAGGAAAGATCGCATTGAAACCATGCTGTCCCAGCAGGGAATGGAGTTGAGCAAAGCGATCTCGGAAAAGAACGCGCTCATTCAAGAGAAAACATCGAGAATTTCCCTGCAAGACTATTTGAATACATCGGTTGGCTACCTGCTAGAGGCTTACAAAATCGAACCTCGCGATCTTGCAGTTAAGATTAATATCGATCGCGTCTTTTTGACACTCGAACTGGCGATCGCGATCGGCACGATCGTGAATGAATTAATCGAAACTGCCATTCTACACAACTTTCCTTACGAAAAAGGAGGACGCATTTGGGTGTGCTGCTACAGCAGTTCCTCTCAAGCGATCTTGCGGGTGTACGATGACGGGATCGCCTTCGCCAAGCGTTATAGCTTAAGCGATGCGAACACTCCCCCGCTGACCAAAACGATGTCTCTGGTCACCCAACTGCGCGCGACGGTGCGGTTGGACTCTCAGGAGTATACCGAGTTCGAACTGGCAATCCCGACTTGGCAATCATAAGATTGGGGTAGTGTCGGACTACCTCAGTTACGACAGATTAGCGCCGCATTCCCCCACCTGTATCGAGGTGGGGGTTAAGCCACCGAGGGGTGACAAAACCGCCAAAACTGGTAAAATAATCTTATCTTGAGGGGTACGGTAAAGGGTGAAACTCCCCCTGAGACGCGACCTCTCAACGAGAATTCATCAGCCCCACAGCGGAAACGACTTGGGGGAACCGTTCGGCTAAAGTTCTGGCGGTTCGGCGAGAATGCCGCCTCTCACGAGGGTTCACACCTTGTCTGACACCATCACGTCGCACTAGCCAGTGATGGAGCATTCATTCGCGATCGCCTTATGCCTCTACCGTCGTCTCAATGGCAAATTCAACCCTCACTCGATCCGCCGGACTCTTTTGTCTGGCAGGTGGAACGCTACACGAAGGGATCGGGACGGTATTTGGCGCAATTGCTGTGGCAGCGGGGAATTCGCGATCCGGCAGCGTTACCGGGATTTCTCGATCCCGATGCCTATCAAAGTGCCAGTCCGTTTGAATTCGGCGCGGAAATGGAACAGGCGATCGCGCGGTTGCAACAGGGAAGAGAACGGAACGAAACGGTCGCGATTTGGGGCGATTTCGACGCCGATGGCATTACCTCGACCGCCGTGTTGTGGGAAGGGTTGGGACAGTTTTTCCCTCGCGATCGCCTCAGTTATACCATTCCCAATCGCCTCAGCGCATCCCACGGATTAAATTTCGCCGGAATCGATCGCCTGGCGGCTGGCGGCTGTCAGCTTATTGTTACCTGCGATACGGGAAGTACGAATTTAGCCGAAATCGAATACGCGCGATCGCTCGGCATCGATCTGATTATCACCGACCACCATACCCTACCGCGCGATCGACCTCCAGTGGCGGCAATTATCAACCCTCGCGCTCTCGATCCGTCCCATCCCCTATTTCACCTGTCTGGCGTCGCCGTCGCCTACAAGCTCATCGAAGCACTCTACCAAACCTTTCCCGAAATCCCGCAACACCCCCTAGAGCAACTGTTGGATTTAGTCGCCATCGGATTAATCGCCGACCTGGTGCAACTCAGCGGCGACTGTCGCTATTTAGCGCAAGTGGGAATTCGGCAATTGCAGCGCCAACTCCACTCTCCCACCCGTCCCGGCGTGGCAAAGCTGCTAGAATTGTGCAAGCGATCGGGCGATCGACCCACCGACATTTCCTTCGGAATCGGACCGCGCATCAACGCCGTCAGCCGCATCCACGGCGATGCCTCATTCTGCGTCGAACTGCTGACCCGTCGCGATCGCTCCCGTACCGAAGAACTGGCATTGCAGACGGAACTGGCAAACGCACGACGGCAAGAATTACAGCGCAACGTCGCCGCACAAGTCAACGCCAAACTCGCCAAACTGGACTTATCCACCACCTACGCCATCGTCCTCGACGACCCGCAGTGGTCGGTTGGCGTGTTGGGATTGGTGGCGGGTCAGGTGGCGCAGGAGTACGGACGTCCGACGATTTTACTCAATTGCGAAACGGTGTCAACAGGCGATCGCGCCATGGCGAGGGGGTCGGCTCGGTCGGTGGATCGCATCGACTTGTACGAATTGGTCGCCTCGCAATCCCATTTGCTGGATCGATTTGGCGGACATCCCTACGCGGCGGGATTGAGTTTGCCAGTGGAGAATATTCCCCTGTTCGCCGAAGCGATTAATCGGGAATTGTTGCAACGGTTGGGAACCCATCGCGAGGTCATGCTGACGCCAGTGGTGCAAGCGGACGCGACCGTGACGGTGGCGGAGTTGGGGAAACCGTTATTTCGCGAGTTGAAATGGCTCGAACCCTGCGGGATGGGAAATCCGGTGCCGCAATTGTTGATTTGCGATTGTTGGTTTGAGGAGACGAAGCAAGCGAATATCCGCGATTCTCGCGGTCGCAAGCTGAAGTTTATCAAGTCAGAATTCAAGCTGTGCGATGCTACCTATCCCGAGGGATTTCCGGGGTTTTGGTGGGGACACTATCAAGACGAGATTCCGGTGGGTCGCTGCGATGCGATCGTGGAGTTGGATTTTAATGCTTATCGCAAGTATTACGAAGTGCGCTTAATTGCCGTGCGATCGCGCCAAGGGAGCATTGCCACCGTGGGAGAAACGACGCAACCGCGCATTGCAGACTGGCGATCGCAACCCGACAAAATTCCCGATGCCGAACTTCCGGTCTTGTCCCAATGTCCCGCCAGTTGGGACGAGTTACAAGGATGGATTCGACGGCTGAAGAACGGGAATGGTAACGGTCGGACGCCGCCATCGTTTGCGATCGCCTATTCGCCACCCGATTCTGTCGATCCCGCGCTAGTTTGGCAGCAATTGGTCGGAATGGCAAAGTATCTGGCTCGGGTGGAAAAGTCGGCGACGCGCCAGAAGTTATGCAAAAAATTGGCAATTGGCGATCGCGCTCTTGAAATTGGATTCGAGGCATTAAAGGCGCTAGGATTTCATATTACCCCAATTCAGCGATCGTGGCAATTTGCGTTCGATGCCAGTTTTCAAGATGAAGCACGGCTAGACCAAAAAGTATCGCAATTTTTAGAGGCAGTTCGCGAAGAACAATTCACTCGTCAGTATTTCGCTCAAATCCCCGTGGAAACCCTAGAAGGCGCGATCGAAAATTTAACAAGATCGTGAGAATTTCTCCCCATTTCCCCTTTGCTCGATGACAGCTTTCAGAGTTCGTGCTATTCTAAGTTTGATAGCGTAGGATAGAGCAGTTCCCGGACTAATGAGGGACACTTGCCTGTTGCCTACCTACCGCGCCGACAACACCTTCACCTCCCCATTCTCCTGACCCACCACAATCCGGCGATCGTTCCCACTCCACGACAGCGATCGCACCGAAGTCCCCTCCGCTTGCAACACCCTCTTCAAACTCCCCGTCGAGAGATCCCACAACGCCACCCGACCGCTCTCCCCACCGCTAACCAACGCGCCACCATCAGAACTCAGCGCGATCGCATTAATCTGACCCTCCCCCCGCGCCAGAGTTTGGCGTAACTCCCCCGCGCGCCAATTCCACACCCGCACCCCATCGGAACCGCCACTGACCAGGGTTTCCCCATCCGGACTAAACCCAATATCGCTAATATACGATCCATCCGTCGAAAGCGATCGCACCTCCTCGCCACTGTCGCGATTCCAAATCCGAATGGTGCGATCCGACCCCCCGCTGGCGAGAACGTCTCCTTGGGGACTAAAGGCGATCGCCTGAACCCGATCCCGATGTCCCGTCAGGGTTTGCCGCTCCTCCCCCGTTGCCACATCCCACACTTTCACGGTATAATCGGCATATTCGTTATCGTAGACCCCTCCCGCGCCGCTCGCCACGGTTTGGCTGTCGGGGGAAAACGCCACCGCGCGGACTTGATCGCGATGTCCCGCTAGCACGTGCAACCGCCGACCGTTGCTCGCGTTCCACAACACCACCCGGTTGTCCGCACTTGCACTCGCCAGCGTCTCTCCATTCGGCGCGATCGCCACCGACCACACGAAACTCTGATGGTGCGAGAGCGTATTCACCAGTTCCCCCGTCTCGGGATTCCACAACTTCACCGTTCCGTTGGCGCTCCCGCTTGCCATTAGATTACCACTCGGGGCGATCGCCACGGAATACACCGGATCCGAATGCGCCGCAATCGTCTCGCTCAGGTTAAAATTCTCCACCCGGTTCGATGGCGACAAACGCGGTTGAATGCGCACCGGTTCCCGGGTCGGTCGTGGCGTCGGAGTTGGCGTTGGGGACGGACTCGGACTTGGCGATGCTTCCTCCGTCGGTTCCGGTGACGGTTCGGTTTCCGTGGGAGAAGGACTCGGTTCGGGAGACGGACTCGGACTCGGAGATGGCGAAGTGCGCGTTACGGGTTCGGGAGGTTGCGCCGATTGATAAATTGCAAACCCCACCCCACCCAAAATTAACACCGTAGCGGCGATAACCCATTTCACATAAGCAGGCGTTTCCGAGACGCGGGTCGTCGTTGGCGTCGGTGACTGTTGCGGCGTTGCGGGAACCGTCGCCATCGCGGTAGTGGATTGGGTCGCCTCCCCTCCGTCGAGTCGCTGTAAAATCGTCGCCGTACTCTGGGGTCGATTTCCCGGAAACGGCGCCATGAGTTCGTCGAGAAAATCCGCCAATTCCGCCGAAATTCCAGACGCCGCATCCCGCCATTGCAATTGTCCGGTTCTCGCGTCTTCGGGAAACTGGTTCGGTTCCCGTCCGGCGAGCAAATAGACGAAAGTGCGTCCCAAGGCGAAAAAGTCCGATTGCGGAACTGCTTTCCCGCTGGCTTGCTCCGGGGGAGTATATCCTGCTGAGACAATTCCGGTGACCGGGTTTCCCCCTTGCACTTTGGCGATATAGGTTTGGGTGACCTGACGAGCCGTTCCGAAATCGATTAACGCGAGTCTGTCCCCGGCGGTATCCGAACGGCGCATAATATTAGAAGGTTTGATATCCCGGTGGAAAAAGTGCTGTTGGTGAACTCGATGCAGGATTTCGACCAACTCGCGCAACCACTGTCGCGCCAGGGATTCGTCAATCGGCTGGTTCCCCCGTCGCTGCATCCATTGCGCTAAGGATTCCCCTTCGATTTTCTCCATGGCGATGCAGTGAATCGGTTGGGTGGCGTCCCGGGGGGTGAAGGTAAAATAGCCGTCGGCTTTGGGAATTCCGGGATAGTTCAATTGCGCCAGAACTTTGGCTTCCTGCTGAAACAGGGAAACGGCTTTATCGTCGTCGAGAAATAAGACTTTGAGAACTTTTGGCGTATTGCGATCGTCTCTGGCTTCGTAGGTTTTGCCAAATCCCCCCTGTCCCAACAATCGCACGGCTCGATAGCGTCCGTCGAATTGCAATTTCGACCCGCAGCTCTGACAAAATTGCACGCTGTCGGGGTTGTCGGGTTGGGAACATTGGGGGTTGAGACACAGACTCATGGACGAACCTTGTTAAAATGACGATCGCAGCCGTTCCACCACGCGATCGAGCGCCACGGAATGGGACGCCTTAAATAATAGAACATCCCCCGGTTGGATAAAGGCGCGCAACCGTCCCGCTAAGGCGTCGCGGCTCCCGTCAATGTCAATATCGGCGACATCGATCCAGGGGAGTCCTTTAGCACCGTCGCTGATGGCTTCGGCTTCGGCGCGATCGGCTAAAATATACAGGGCGTCGAGTTGCAATTCCTTGACTTTTTTCCCTACTTGGCGGTGAAATTCGAGCGATCGCGATCCGAGTTCTTTCATGGTTCCCAAGACTGCAATCCGCCGCTGTCCGGGAGTTTCGGCGAGCATTTGCAGCGCTGCGAGCATCGACTCCAATCCGGCGTTATAGGTTTCGTCGAGCAATACGATCTCGTTGGGAAGGTCGTAGCGTCTGGCGCGTCCGGAGGGAAGGGAGACGGAAATCCCCTGACGCAAGGGTTCGAGGTCAATCGAGAGGACTTTCGCCACTGCGAGAGCGGCGAGATAGTTTAAGGCGTTGTGACGACCGGGAATGGGAAGCGGATAGGTCTGTCCCTCGAACTTCAGGGTGCGCGAATCGAGCAATTCGCCAGTGATATCGCCGCCATCGAGTCCGAAGGTGACGGTTTTCCCCGACCAAACGGTGGCAGCGGTATCCATCAAGCGCGAGTTATCTTGGTTTAAAATAGCAATGGCAGTCTCGGGCATTTCGTCGAGCAGTTCGCACTTGGCTCGCGCGATCGCCGCTTCGGAGCCGAGCAGTCCGATGTGCGCCGTTCCCACGTTGGTAATTACTGCGATATCGGGACGGGTAATTTGAGCTAGCAGTGCGATTTGACCTTCCCCTCGCATCGCCATTTCAATCACCGCGAAATCGTATTCCGACGACAGTTGCAGCAGGGTCTGGGGAACGCCGATTTCGTTGTTGTAGTTGGCGGCGGTTTTGAGAACTTTTCCCTGGGTTTGCAGAATCGCAGCGATCAGTTCTTTGGTGGTGGTCTTCCCCACCGAACCGGTAATGGCGATAATGGGAATCGAGAAGCGATCGCGCCACCAGCGAGCGATCTTTTGATACGCAGCCAGGGTATCGTCTACGCAAAATTGCGGGATATTGAGATCCAGGGGACGATCTGCAATAATGGCGATCGCGCCGTTAGCCACCGCCGTCGCCGCAAATTGGTGTCCGTCGAACCGCTCCCCCCGCAATGCAACGAAAATCTCGTCGGGTTTGAGGTTGCGAGTATCGGTGACGACTCCCGTAGCGATCGCGCGATCGGACTCGTCGGACGAGTGAATCGGTGACGTTTCGAGAATCTCTGCGAGTTGGGCGAGGGTTAGTTGCACGATCTTAGTGAATTTCTACGTTGACAATTCTTGTCTAGCTTCTCATTTTAAACAAGCTGTTTGAGTAAACCCCCGATTGTTCTCAACCTTCACGTGACACGAATGGGAAATGTCGCCGCTGTTATCGCCTCGATTGTTCCGCACGACATTCCCGCTTCCTCCCGCACTGGCTTGCATGAGAATTCCGCCAGCGATCTGATTGTCTTCGATCCGAACGTCGGACATAGAATGCTCCCTATTATTGGTATCGGCGTTAACGTAAATCGTGGCGATATTGCTTCCGCTGGTGGTAATTCGGTTATTTTGAATTAAGACATCTTCAACCCCAGGCACTTTATAAATGCCTATATAAGCATTTCCTTCATTATTAGTGATTTTTGCCCCCTTGACCGTCGTTCCGCCGCAACATTCTTGAATGAGAATTCCTTCCCCATCCACGCTCAAGTATTTCGTATCCATGACTTGATGGCGATACACTCGATAGTTATTCCCATCAACGGTTACATTCCATCCCGACCAATCGATCCCGCGATTTTCCCAAGTCACCGCACCCGATGGCTGTTTTAACCCAGTCGGGTCAGTCCACCATTGCTTGTCGGGATTGTCTCGAATTTCGTTATCGCGAACCACCAATCCCTCTCCCGAGGCGGAAATCGCCACCCGCATGGTATGGTACACCCAGTTATCGCGCACGGTAATCCCGGTTCGGAACAATCCGGGTTCGGTGTCGGGGGTGGCGGCTTTTTGAAAGCCTCCGGCTTTGGAGCGATTGACGACGATTCCGTAGTGGTTTCCGTAGTGGAAGGGGACTTTATCGCCGTCGCGGTAGGTGACGATTTTTTGACCGTCGCGGGTGCGAACTTTATATCCGGGTTGGGGATAATTGTCGGTAATGTTATCGTTGACGCGGTTATTGGCAATTAAGGCATTTTCGCGAGTGTTAATATCGATATTCGCCACAAACCGATAGCTGTAACGCACCCATCCGTCTTGAAAGTCGGAGGGAATGTTGGGGTCGGGTTGCGCCACGTTATTGCTGCGAACGCCAAAGACAATAATATTGCGTTGTTTGCCCTTGTCAATATTGCCGTTTAACTTGATTCCGGCGCGATTGATGTCGATATCGACAATGCCAATATTGCTGTCGCGATCTGGATTTGCCGTCGAAATTAGTTTAAATGCCGTATCGTTGGGGGTTCCGCTTCCAGAGCGACGGGGTTCGTATTGGGGAAATACAAACTTTGTTGGTGGTGAATAGTCCGCAGATTTGGCATCGCGAATCTCTGGAGTTTCGCCGCGAATCACGACCCTATCTTTTAATTGGATACCGTCTTCAAATTCGTACGTTCCGGCGGGAAAATAAACCACGCCACCGCCGTTGTTGGCGGCTGCATCTCTAGCGGCGTTGAAGCGAGCCACCAGAGTGGAACCGGAGAAGTCGTTAATGTTGTAAATGCAATCCCAACAAATTTCGTTCGTCCAGGGATAATCGGAGTCGGGATAGTAGTTGGCAATGGGATTCTTCGTGGATGCACCCCCCGCGCGATTCTCTCCTATATGAGGCTCAGACACCGCTACAGGGGACGATTCTGCCTGATTTTGAGAATTTTGAAATGGATGGTTGACATAGAGGGTATAGCCGCCAACAACGGCGATCGCGACCAGGGCGATGGTTAAAACAAATTGTAGAATCTTTTTGGCGTTGCTCGAGGGCATGGTAGGGGTGGTTGTGCTAAACCTACATCTACCGTACTTCATAGGCAGTACGTTCCTGTCAATTGCACCCCCTACCCGGCTGGTTCTCTTTCCACCCTATTACCGATTTATATACCTTAAGAGAAAAGACCCACCTCGGGGAAGAGAGTGGGTTGTTCGATGGAAGTCAAGCCATAACCAAGAACCAAATTTAAGCTAGCTTAGCGTCTGGCGGTTCTAGCTGCCTTGGCGACGACGGAGTCCGACCAGAGCACCAATCAACCCCAAACCCGCTAACGCAGACGGTTCGGGAACGCTTTGGTAGGACTTATTGGAGGTCTTTGGCGCACTCGTTGGCGATTCGGTGACTGGTTCGTCGTTCGAGGAATCGTTCGACCCATCATCGTTAGAACCGGGAGGCTCGAAGACGGGAGCATCGAAATGGACACCGCCTTTGAGCTTGTCGCTCGGCTCTTGAGAGTTTTCGTCACCGACAGACTGGAAGCGACTGACAGAGCCGAGGCTACCATCGGAAAAACCGCTCTGGAAGCCACTTTCGACGTCTTCAGCGCTCAAATCCGTCTCGAACAAGAAGCTGATGTTGGTGGATTTGCCTGCACTCAGACCGCCTCGGGTATTTCCTCCAGTGAGTTTGTTGTTCTTGTGAACGCCAAGATCGAAGGTTCCGTAGGGAGGTAAGCTGGTATCTTCGCTCCAATTGCCGAAGTAGTCGTTCCCCGTGAAGTCTTTGACGCTAAGACCGTCGAGCAGGTCGAAGGCAAATCCCATGAAGGTTGCTTCAGTCGAACCAGCGGTCTCTACGTCGTCGTATAGGGAGGAAACGGTATCGGTGGTGTTGTCGATGCCGAGATCCAGGCGAACGTTGTCGCCGTCTTGGATAAAGTCAAATTCCAACGCAGCACTAGCGCCAGTCGGAGTTGAGTTACTGGATCCGTAGTATGCGTCGAAATTGAGGGTAAAGGCGTTGGCTGGGGTCGCGGCGAACTCAGACGAGGCTGCGACTAAGCCCGCCGTTGTTAAGGCGACCGCTAAAAGTCGATGTTGCTTCATTTGAACTCCTTTGGCAAGAATGCGAATTGCTGGAATGATGGCTGTACCCAATAGGGTTTGGGAGACAGGGATCTCCGTGATATCGGGGGCTACACTTTCAATTGTGAACTCGATTGGGTTAAGATTTCTTATGTTTTACTCAATCTTTACGGAAACCAAATATTTAAACCGCCAGCTTAAAGTTCGAATCAAGGAACGCGCGATCGGTCATTTGGCGGATTCATTTTGAAACGAGGGGATCTATAGGGGCGAGATTGACGATTCTACTGGAGGTTGCCAGGGCTGGACAGAATCTCTGTATCCTAGTGCTTGCAAGGATTGTAAGCTTCGTTAGGAATTGAAATTTTTATAGTTCACGCTCGGTTCGAAGGTACGAGAAAATACGTAAATTTTAGAAATACAAACATCAAATTCATAAAACTTACGTATAATCACATATATTAAAATATTCTAAAATTAAATGCTATTTCTAAACTTAATTTAGCACAATTTTTACATTGAGCGAGGCGTACTTTGTCCCAACTTTAAGGTTCTGGCGCGATCGCCCGATGGTTGTCCCGAATCCGTCACTGAGGAGACTCGGGGCGATCGATCGAAAGGCAACAGGGGAAAATGGGTGACTGGCGAGTGATTCCTATTCCGATCGCTCGATCGATTCGAGGGGCACCCGCTGCGGCGAGATCTCCGCTGTCCCCCAGCACACTTGCTCCACGCTGGGCGTGTATCCCAACCACTGCAACGACAGTTCGGCAAATTGCTGCGGACAACCGCTGGTGTAAAACCGGGTCGGGAGGGCGGCGGTGGTGGTTTGCAAGCCTAACAGCTCTAATTCTCGCGCGGCGGCAGCGACGGCATGAACTGCCGGATCGAGCAGTTGGATCGTTGCCGGTAAAATCGTCCGCAACACGGGAGCGAGTAGGGGATAGTGAGTGCAGCCGTAGATCAGGGTATCGATTTTATGTTGGATCAGCGGGGCGAGATAGGTTTGGGCGACGCGATAGGTCTGGGGATCGCGAATGCGGTTTTGCTCGATCAGGGGCACGAATTCCGGACAGCCGACTTCCCACACGTTCGCCGTGGGCGTCATCTCTAGAATGGCGTCTCGATAGGCGTGGCTGGCGGCAGTGGCGGGAGTGGCGATCGCGCCAATTCGCGTTCCCTGTCGCACGGCGGCTCGCGCCCCCGGTAAAATGAGTCCGACGATGGGCAGGTCGAATTCCGATCGCACTGATTCGAGGGCGAGGGCGGAACTGGTATTGCACGCCATAATCGCCATTTTGACGCCCTGCTGTTGCATCCAGGCGATAATTTCGCGCACGAATTGCAGGATTTCGTCGGGCGATCGCGTACCGTAGGGCAACCGAGCCGTATCGGCAAAATACAGAATCGATTCTTGCGGCAGTTGGCGATAGAGTTCCCGGAGTACCGTCAGCCCTCCAACGCCGCTATCAAACACCCCAATCCGTTCGATCTCGCGTTCGCAAGCTCCGTGGCGCATCTGTAGTTGTCCGTTTTCCATGGTCTATGCCGTTTTGCTGCTAGGTTGCCCGATCTCGGTCGGGTCGCATCTCAGACGCCAGGTGCGACTGAGTTCGCGATCGGCATCGCGGGCAGTAAGCGTTCTACCCGTTAATAATTTTGCCGAACGTATTGGAGAATACCACGGGCGATCGCCTGCGCCATTAATTCTCGATAGGACGCATCGGCAAGTCGGGGGGCATCGTCGCGACCGGTGACGAATCCCACCTCGACCAACACCGCTGGCATGGCAGTATGCCGCAGCACGTAAAATCGCGCCCGCCGGACGCCGCGATTGGGGGCACCCGTAGCTTGCAAGATACTGTTTTGAATGGTTTGGGCTAAGGCTCGACCCGAGGAATAGTAATAGGTTTCGACGCCATTCACGTCGGGACGGCTCATGCTGATGGCGTTGGCGTGGATGCTCACGAATAGGTTGGCATTGAGGCGATTAGCTAGTTGCACGCGCGGTGCCAAGTCGATTTCGCGATCGTCTCGCCGGGTGAGAATCGCTTGAATGCCCTCTTGTTCGAGCAGCTCCGCCACCCGCTGGCTGATGGGCAACACGACGTGCTTCTCTTGCAAGCCGCCAATCCCCACGGCACCAGGATCTCGACCGCCGTGACCGGGATCGATGGCGATGGCAACTCGGGTATTGCGATCGCGGGTATAATTGGGCGTCCGATTGCGACGGGGAGGTGGCGACGTCGGCGTGGCGCGTTCCGGAGGCGGCACCGGCACCACCGCTTGATAGGGTTTCAACTGCACCGCCAGCATCCGATTGCCCGGCTGGTTCACCCCTTCCACCTGTACGCCAGCCGCCGGACGCACCAGCACCATTACGGTTTCCGGTCCGGCTTGTTCGACCCTCACCGACAGCACCGAACTATTGAGATCTCGCTCGGGAGTGGTTATGCCTTCTGCCAGTCGCGCCGAGGGGATGGTAATTTGATACGCACCGGAGTTGCGATCCCAACCGGAGCGATAATTGAGCTGGCGATCGCCGCGAATTAACACCTGAGTGCCGCTGCTGGCTAGTTCCACCGCTTCGATGGTTGCCAGTCCGCCAATGTTGTTTTCCAAGGCTGAGGCGATGGGAGACGAACCGCTGCTACTGTTGCCCAACTTGCTCTGAGGCAGGACGATGACGCCGCCGAGATTGCTGGACGTCGCGCTCCAGTCGGCATCGGGATCGGATAAACTCAATCTGACCCGCGCCACTGGCGGCGAGGCTTGGACTTGCGTGAAGCGAATGCGGCTGACCCCGTGTTCGTTCACCGACATTTCCGAACCCAAATCGTCGGCGAGGGTAGCGCCTTGCAACTCGATATCGACAGATTGGCGATCGTCGCTGCGCTCGACTTCAATTTTGGGCGAGTCTCCCGAAATTTGAATGAAAAAGCCATCGGGGGTAACGCGCAGGTTGCGAACTTGGGTTTTATCGTTGCTGGCTGCTACGACGGGGACGGTGGTTTCGGAGAGTTCGTCGGCTCGGCGGCGGGAAGACAACCCGCCTAGAGAGGGCGCGCCAGCGGCGGTCGAAATCGGTTCGGGATCGGGCAATTCCACCGTCCACCGGGTCGGCGAGAGTCCTCGGAATTTCACTTGTTGCGGGTCGAGGGTATAGCCGGGACTCAATTCGACCACCAATCGCGCCGTGGCATTGTCAAACTGTCCGACTCGAATCGAGCGAATGGCTCCGCCCACGGGCTGATTGACCGTGGGACGTCCGAGGGTGGTTCCCGGTAGGTCGATTACCAAGCGCGTGGGATTGGCAATCAGTTGGGCTTTGGGCTGCACGCCACCGTTGGTGGTGAAAAATAAGCGGTTGCGATCGGCATCAAACCGCCAATCCTGCAATCTTGCCGCCTCGGCAGGTAGAGATAGAAATAAAATGCTCGCCAAACTGGGTAATAGCCAGTGCAGTTTCACAGTTGGTCTCCTTGCTGGCCTCGCTGTTCGCTATCGGTTGGGATCGTGGGTGGAATGGGGTAAACCCCAGTTTGCCCGAACCAAAGTGCAGGCTGGGTTGAAAAATAACATAAAAAAAGGATTAACTCGCATCCCTGAGTGAATCTTTCGCTGAATTTTGACGGGCGCTCCTCAGTTTATCTAGAAATATCGGAGATGCAAATGTTCCTCTGAGTACGGATCTACGATGCCCGCAACTGGAAGTCAGGACAAAGGCACGATCGATTGGCGATCGCGGCGGAACCATTGCACTCGGCAAAACTGCTATTTTATGGCTAAAGCGTCCGATTGGCAATTCCCCGAAATTTGCGATCGGGAATGTGCTTCCGTTTTAGTCCCCGTTTTGGGGACGCTAAGACCGACGCGGGCTGCGATATTTGGGGGATTTTAAGTTCACTTTAAGCTTGTAACGGACGGCTTCGTGAACCACTTTGTAAGAAGCCTCGACGCCGAATTCTTCTTTCAGCCAGGTTTGTATTTCGCCGTAGGTTTTAAATGTGCCGGGTTGCTGTAATTGTTGTTGCAGCTTTTGCAGGACGTCGTGGGGAATGGCGGGTTTGCGTCCCTGACCTTTTTTAACTTGCAGCATTCCCTCCAAACCGTGGGTTTTGTATTTTTGAAACCACCGATACAGCGTGGTCGTATCGCGACCTAAAAAGACGGCAAGCTCTCGCAGGGTTTGAACTTTGCCGATTTTGAGCAAGTAGAGCGATTGAATTCTTTCTTTTCCGCTCGCCGTGGTTTGCTGCGCTAAGAGCGATTTGAGCTGGTCTGCGGTTTCGGTAATGTCAAGTTTAAACACCCCGGACATAAATGAACCCTCAACGCTGAAACCACTATACTATATTCCATGCATTGAAATCGTGAATTCAATCGGGTGGCGGTGTCGATCGCGATTGAGTGGCGATCCAATCTAACAAAATGGCATTGACGCGATCGGGCGATTCGTCGTGGGGACAGTGACCGACCTCGTCCAACTCGATCGGTTGTAAATTGGCGTTGTACTCGCAAAACTGCTGCGGACGCGCCAGTTTCGGCGGCACCATCCGATCTTGGCGACCCCACAGCAGTAAGATGGGAATGTCGAGATCGGGCAATAGGGTTTTCACGCTGGGGCAAAAGTGGCGATCCAGTTGGGAGCGAACCAGCCGAGCGAACGCCCGCGCCGCCCCGCGATCGTAGGCGGGGGTGGAGAGAACCTCGACCAATTCGTCGTCAACCCGATTCCCGTCAGCGTAGGCAATTTTCGCCCACCGACGAACCCGATGGGGAGCGCGTACGAAGTAGAATAAAGGACGCAGCAACAGGGGCGAGGCAAACAATTTTTCCAGCGCCGTTACCGCCGGACGCACCATCGCCGGGATGGCGTCTTGGCGCAGGTTGGGATCGGGCAAACTCATCATGGCAATGCCCCCAACCATGTCTGGATGGGTGGCGGCGGCGACCAAACAGACCAGCGACCCGATAGAATTGCCCACCAAGATCGCCGGGCGGCGGATAAACGTTTTCCAAAAGTCGTAGACCTGCTCGACCCACAGGGCAATTTTGTAGGAGGTCGAGGCTTTTTCCGACGCGCCGAACCCGAGCAAATCGAGGGCGTAGACCGGTCGCGATCGCCCTAAAACTTCTAAGTTGTATCGCCAGTGACCGATCGACGCGCCAAACCCGTGCAGTAAAATGAGAGGCATCGAATCGCACTGCGATCGCGGCGGACGAACGTAGGTATAACGGGTTTGCCAACCGCGCCACACCCAATCGCGCCGAGATCCGACTCGCTGCTGCCAGTGTTTTGCCGCTACCACGATCGCTCCAATCGTCCTCTAATGCACCTTTTCGGTAATCTAGATGAATACTAGCTTAACAAATTCGCTCGAATCGAAGCCGACTGATTGACATCCTCTCCCAGCAACCCTAACGGGTATGCAGGGAAATTCCTTGGTTCGCACCAAAGATTCCCTGCTTCAGAGCCAGCCAGCTAGACTGAGTCACTCCAGCCCCCGCCGCCTCGACTCCACAGGCATTTTCAATTCCCCGTTGCCCACGGGTACCTATGACTTGTGCGCGCTTCCTCGTCACGGGGTTTAACTGACCCGCACTCAGAGCATTGAGGAAGACTGCGAGGGTTGCCCAAAGGGGGTTCGCAGCGGGCCAAATTAGGGTCGCCAACAGAATCCAGAAGATTTCGGATAAGACGCCACCGCTGTAATTGTTAATCCAGCCGTCGAAGCGACCTCGATAGGCTTTGCTTGCCAATCCCAGAATCGCGACGACAACTAGAGTCAAAGCGATCGCCCGTCGGTAGGGATCCCTGGCGCCACTTCTCATGAAATTCCATCTAATTTCTATCTATTTGCCATATTGTTTGCCAAGCCGAATTGATAGGCTTGAATCATCGAGATCGGCTACCTTTCATGTTTAGCTTACAACTGGACTGGGATTTTCCTGCCAAGATTAGCGCCCTGGAAACCAATCACGTCCTCCGGGTGCGGGCGACTCCCACGGCGAGGACGCCTCAAATGCCCCTGCACGTGGCGATCGCTCTCGATACTAGCTCCTCGATGCGAGGCGAAAAACTCGAACGTGCCAAAGCCGCCTGTCACGCTGTCGTCGGGCAATTGAGAGATGGCGATCGCCTGGTGTTGGCAAGCTTTGCCACCCGCGTCACCCCCCTGCTCGATTCTAGCAGCGATCGCCACGGCAACCCTGAAGCGGCGATCGCCCAATTGCGCGCCGACGGCATTACTCGCACCGACTTGGCACTGGACTGGTTGCAACAAGCTCTCCCCCCAACTTCTGGCGTGGCACGAGTTGCCATTCTCATCACCGACGGACACCCCACCAACAACCAAGGGCGATCGCTGACTCGCACTGACTTCCTCATCGTCGCTGCCGCTCACTTAGCCAGTGGCGGAATTACCCTCTGTACCGTCGGTCTGGGTAACGCCGCTCACTTTAACACTGACTTTCTTGTGAGCCTGAGCGATCGCGGTCGGGGCGCGTTTCTGTACGCCGACACCCCTGCCAGCCTGGAACCGCAATTGCAACAACGCCTTGCCACCTGTCAGGCGATCGCCATTGACGAAGTGCAGCTAATTCTCACCCCCCTTGCCGGAGCTGCCGTGGAAGGATTCTGTCGCTACCGTCCCGAATACTTGCCCTTAGAAGAAACAGCGCCAAACGAACTGATTCTCACGGCACTCTCCGCCACCGACCCCACCGACGTGCTGATTCAAGTCAAGGTTCCGCCTTTGGGATTCAACGACGGCACCCCTTCCAAACCCGTGTTGAACCTGCAACTGCAAGCCCCCGGCATCGACCCGATTCGCGCCAGTGCTGCCCTGGAATATACTAACTCCTACAGCCGCGCCCAGAGCGTCAATCGGGAGGTCGAACGCGATCGCCTCGGCTGGGAAATCAATCTCAACAGCACCGAACTCCCCCGCAGCCAAGACCCCAATCGCACCGGCGAACTCCTCGCCAACATGCAAGTCGCCGCTGCCAAATCCGGTCGCGCCGACATCGCCCGCCAAACTGCCCAACAACTCGAAGACCTGCAACGCTCCGGGAAGCTCGACGCCGGGAAAATGACCGGACTGCTGCGAGACACCCGCAAAACCGGACAACAACCATGATAAACGATTTCGGACGCGACCCCATCCCCGGAGTGCAACGGCTTGCCCCCGATACCGCTTACTTGCTGGTGCGCAACGGTCCCCAAGCCAGCCGCGAGATTCCCCTGACTCAAGTCCGCATGGCGATCGGGCGTAACGATCCGCCTCACGTACGAGTTGACATTGATTTGAGTGAGTGCGAGCTGGGCGATCCCCCTGCCGTCTCCCGCCGCCACGCCATCTTGCAATGGGATCGAGGCACCTTACAAATTCGCGATTTAGGCAGTCGCAACGGCACCTTTGTTGATGGCGAAAAACTCGAAATTTCACCCAACCAATCCTTTTCCGAACCCGTTTCGCTCAAAGCGGGCAGTCACATTCGTTTAGGCAATCTCGAACTGGAGATTATCAATCATGAATCCTACTAACGCCAATTCAATTCACATCCGCGAACTCCACTGGGCAACCCTCGCTTCTGTCTCTGAAGTCGGCAAGGTTCGCAAACAGAATGAAGACCGATATTTGCTCGAACCTTGGTCAGATGAATCTGCAATTTTAGCTGTCGTTGCCGATGGTATGGGCGGCAATCGTGGTGGAAGTCGAGCCGCCGAGATCGCGATCGATACGTTTAAACAACTTTTAGATAAACCGCTACCAACGAGCGATCGCGCCCTGTACGATCGCCTCCTAGAAAAATTCTACCAAGCCGACGAAAGCATCCGCAACGAAGGCGGTCAAAGCTTTCAACTGGTAGGCATGGGAGCCACAGTCGTCGCCGCCATCATCACCCCCGACACCCTCGTTCACCTGTACGCCGGAGACAGTCGCTTGTATCGCATTCGCGCCGATTCGTCCCTCTACAAAACCGCCGACCACTCCATAATTCGGATTTTATTAGAAGTTGGAAAAATTACCGAAGACCAAATCGAACACCATCCGATGCGATCCGCCGTCAACTCCTGTTTAGGAGGACGAGAAGGCACCGGACAATTCACCATCGACCCCAAATGGGACGAAGAAAACTCCCCCGTGCGCCAAATTCAAAATCGCGACATCATCCTCCTCTCCAGCGACGGACTCCACGGTCGCCTATCCGACGAAAGAATACAAGAATTCGCCACTCAAAACGCCGACAATCCCCAACAATTTCTCCACACCCTCGTCCAACACGCCTTAGACACCGGAGGACGCGACAACCTCACCGGCTTAACCATTTATCGCAAACCCAACGCCTCCCCAGACCCCGCCGAAACCTCATAATTATCCAAACCATTCCCAAACCCATCCCACCTGACATCGTGCCAACCGCTTATCCAATTGTGAAAATTGGTCGAGTTAATTCCTTTAACCTGATAAAATAATTAAGCCAACGCCTCGGGTAGGAACCCCTTTCCCTGCCCTCAAGCGAGATTCCCCTTCGCAATCCCAGTTTCCACCCCCCACGATGACAGGCTTCATTCCGTATCTAGTCATTCGCTCTCCCACCGGGTCAGAGCAGAAATTCGACTTACGCGACACCTGCTATAGCATCGGACGACTCCCCGACAACGACATTAGTTTGACAGAAGACCCCGACAGCCTCATCACCCGCATCAAACATTGCACCTTAGAGCGAGTCGCGGGTCAGTGGACCCTGACCGATAACAGCACCAACGGCACCCGCGTGCAGCGGGACGGCGAAATCCAAGACATCACCCACCAAACCGTCGCCTTACAATCGGGAATCCTGATTCTGATTCACGGGTGGGAAATTACCTTTAACGACCCCGACGGCACCAACAAAGTCCGCAAAGCCGCCTCCACCGCAGAAATCACGCCGCAATCGACCTCTGGCGTTACTCCATTTATTTACAAAGTCTCCCAAGCCACCTTATATCTGCAATCGGGACAGCAACGCACCCCCATCTCCCCTCGTCCCAAAGTCAACCTAATGCTGCGATACATGGCACAACAGAACTTGGACAAAGGGGAATCGGTGGTTTGCGGGTACGGAGACTTAATTGCTTGTATCTGGGAGGGAAGCGAAATCCACAATCACACCGCTCAAGACATTAACAGTTTGGCTCGCGAGATTCGCAAACTATTCAAACAACACGGCTCTAAAACTGACGCCGACAATGGACTCATCACCGTCAGGGGTTTCGGCTATCGGTTAAACATCCCCTGCGAATGGTAACCCTTCTTATCGGGTGGGCAAAATTCACATACTAATGCCTTATCG
>CAYQUF010000044.1:23421-28943 GCA_964420595.1 uncultured bacterium | reverse complement strand
TCCAACAAAAAAAGCGGGTAGCGACCCACTTCACCGAAACTTGACTGGGTATGCGCTACGTTCCCGCCTCAGCAACGATCGCTAACAGACCGTTCGTTACGAACGCAACGTACCCGACTACGCTGTGCGCTTTCGGGAGCGCGAGGTCGAACCAACCCTCGGTCTCGGCATTCTAGCATTCGATATTGGGGATATCGCGGGCGAGAGAATGCGGTGTTGGCTAACCTCTAATTTCTAGTTTAACCGATCGCCTCTGTCGTGGCGATTGTTCGATTCGGACGACTCGCGGGCGAGTTCGTAGAGCTGTTGGGTTTCTTGGACGATTTGCTCGAAATCTTCGTTGAAGGTGCGCTTGACATAATTGATTTTAATTTCTTCGAGCAGTACCGATAATAACTCTCGCACTTCCTGCATGTCGGTTTGTTGGCGAATTTCTTCGCCGAAGACTTGAGTGAAGTTGCGCGCGAGCCGCTCGTTCAGTTGGGCGGCGACGGGATCTTGGAGGGATGCGGTTAACCCCGAGTAGAGCGATTGCAGTAAGTTGGCGACGAGTTGTTCGGTGAGGCGATCGCTCCATTGCTCCCAACCGGGGACTCGCTGAAAATTGCGATACACCGAATTCGAGGTCAGGGTGCTATCGATGGCGTGGCGGGCGATCGCTTCGAGGTCGGGACGAATTTTGGGAAAGACGTTATAAACGGTCAGGTTAATGACGCGGGTGGTAATGGCTTCGACTTCGTTGACGTTGTTGAGATCGATATAGCGCCATTGGGGTTTGGAGGAAAACAGCCATTCGGTAATCTCGCCTTTTTTGACGGAATCTTGCAGTTGGTCGATAATCCGAACGACGACGATTTCGGTCAGTTCTGCGGCAAAGTTGGCGACGATTCCCCGACTGACTTGATAGCGAATCGAGTTTAGATTAATGAACCGAGCGTGGTGCCCTCGTGCGGTGGTGGGAATGACGCGCAACCAGCGCCACAACGGCGAGAGTAACAACAGGTCGTACCAGCGCCACAACATAGCATCTTGCCAGCGCAACCCGACGTGACGGCGGGAGATGAACCAGGTTCGAACGAGGAATTCGAAGCCAAAAAGGGCGACAAAGGGGAGGTCGATCCACCAGAAGCGATCGATAAATTCGCCGCTCTCGCCGATGTGACGAAAATAGTTGACTTCAAACAGGGGGCGGATCTGCTCGTCGAAAAATTCGATTTCCTCCGACCACGCTGGCGAGGGCGTGAGGCGATCTTGACTCCAAAAGTCTCGAAAAGCGTCTTTGGCGGATTCTTCGTCGAGGCGATCGCGCATTCGGTTTTTGATTTTTTCGAGCGCCCCGATTTTATCGGCAAGCTGGAAGGGATTTTCTTCGATAATTTCGACGCTCTGCTGGCGCAGTTCCCGCAGCAGCGGTTGCACTCGAGGCGATCGCACCCCCGTTTCGCTGACTTGCTGCTTGAGTTTGTTGACGAGGTCGAGGTATCGGGCGGTCTTGCGGTGGGGTTCGATCCCTTTGAGGCGATCGTATTGCCGGTACCAAGGTTCGGGTAGAACGCGAATGTAGAGATTGCGCCACGGTATGTAGCTGAGATCGAACAAGACTAAGATCAGGTTCGCCAGGGCAACGAGAGCCATGAGGCGTTCGAACCAGAGTTGGAGCGCGGAAATCTTGCGGGTGCGGCGCTTGGCTGGTGACATTAGCGGTGGATGACAGCGTTCGGGAACATCGAAGGTCGATCGGGCACGCGCGAGGAGGCGATCGCCCCGACCGAACGATCTCCCAGCATACTAATTTCCGACCCGCGCCGACGGTTGAATGAAGGGTGAAGTCATGAGCCGGATTCAACGTCGAGTGGCATTATCGGCGCGATCGCCTTCGGGTGAAACCGACTCGGACTCGCGGGGACGGACGAACTCGATCGGCGGTTGGGAGGACGAGGACAGGCGCTCCTCAGACGCCACCGGATCGGCGGGCGGATGCTGCCAGGTCGTCCATGCCGTTCGGAGTCCGGCGAACAGGCTTCGTGCCGTAATTCGGGCGTTTTTCACTTGCGTTTTGGCGGTATCGAGCCCGCGATCGACTTGCTCGATCGCCTGACTCGCACTTCTGACCCCATCGCCGACATCGTCGGTAAGTTCGTTAATTTCAGTTCCCGTTAGGCGAATGGCTTCTAGGGTGGGCGGTAAGTCGCGAGAGAGGGTTTCGGCAAGTTGTTCGATACTGCGAGCTGCCCGCCGCAACTCCGCGATCGCCGGAATCAGGGCGACCAGAACCATGGCGAGACTGAGGGCGACCAGTCCGAGGGAAAATCCTAACCAGAAAGCGGGATCGTTCACGAATGATTGCCTAGGCGGAGCGATCGCTGGTGGGAGGCTGGGAATTGGAATTGGGAGAATTTTCGGCAGCGTCCTGTTGGATCGACGTGCGACGCTCTCGTTCGGAGGCTTCGATCCCGGCGGCGATCGCGGTTTGCATTCGCGCCAGGGTGCCATCCCAGTTGCGCAGTGCCGACTGCGACAGGCGACCGGCTTGTAGTTGCACGCTACTCGATAAATCGGCAGCTAGCTCGGGCAGCGCTTCGGCTGATTTTTTCAGTCCCTGGCGGGTTTGCCGACCCGAACGCGGTGCGATTAGCAGACCGAGAACCGTTCCGACCCCCGTTCCGACGAGCAGACCGCTCCAAAAGACTCCAGCACGCTTATTCGACATCGGTTGTCTCAATTTAGGGTTGCTTATATCCAAAGTTTACGCGGTTGGCGCTCGCGCCGACAAACCCGAACCAGGGGGGGCGGATCCCTCAGTCGGGAGAAATTGCCCTCGACCGGCTCGCTTCGATCGCGCGGCGGTGCGGTTTAATCGGTCGATCCAGCCCGATCGCTTTGACCCTCGGACGAACTCCATCGCGATCGCTCCCGCCATAGGCGACGCCCCCAACCGACAACGGTAAAAATCTGTTGCAGTTGCTGGAGCTGTTGTTGGAGCTGTCGGTACAACTGGCGCGCTTGTCGGGTACGGTGCTGTCCTTTGGCTAGGACGGCGGGTGCCTGATTTAACACGCGATGGGTTTGGCGCTCGATTGAAGTGACGGTATCGGCGACGTTGGCGAGGGTGCGCCGCAGCTTCCACACTTGCCAGGTGAGATAGAATCCCAGCAGGGCGATCGCCAGGTCGAGGGCGATAATCGGGAGGGACATCGACCAAGAGAGAGAGGAGAAAGACAACAACGTGAATTCACACCAGGGGCGATCGTCGTTTCCAAACTAGCACCAATTCCGATTTTTCCCGCGCCGAGGACTAACTGACATTTTGCAGGGCGCGATCGAGTGCCTCGTAGGCGGGTTTGGGACGGTACCAGCGATCGAACAGGAGGGGGGCATCTTCAACCCCCGTGAGCGCGCCTACCCAACTGCGGCGATCGCTCAAGCCCCAAATCACGAAGGCGGTGCAATTGTCGGCTTGCAAGCAAACTCGAAACATATCGCCGTACACCCGCGCTTGAGCGGCGAGTTTGTCTTGGCGACTCCCGCTTCCGCCTTGAATGCGCACGTCCATTTCCGTTACTTGGACTTCCAATCCCAATGCCTCGAACCGCTTCAAATTGGCGGCAAAGTCTTGGGGATCGGGGGCAATTCCCAAGCCGGTATGTAGCTGGAACCCGACGCCGTGAATCGGAACGCCGCGATCGAGCATTCCTTTGACTAATTCGTACATCGCATCGGATTTTTGACCGATTTCTTCGTTGGCGTAGTCGTTATAAAATAGGCGAGCGTTGGGATCGGCTTCGTGCGCCCATCGGAATGCCAAATCGATGTATTCCGGTCCGATCCCGCGCAGCCAAATGGTGTCGCGCAACGCCCCGTCGAGGGTGAGGGCTTCGTTGACCACATCCCAAATCGGAACGCGATCGCGATAGCGAGCGACCATGGCATCGATGTAATCGTGCATGATTTCCATTAACTCGTCTCGGCTGTAACGACCGGGTTCGAGCCATTTCGGTTGATTCAAATGCCAGACGAGGGTATGCCCGCGCACGGTCATATCATGACTTTCGGCAAAATCGACCAGTTCGTCGGCGGCTTTGAAACTACAGCGATCGCGGGCATAGCACACCGATCCCATTTTCATCGAATGTTCGGGCATGAGCATATCGAATTCGCGCACGAGTAACGCCGTATCGAGAAAATTCGAATTCAGTTGCCCGATACTGAATGCCGCGCCAATTTCAACCTTGCGATTGTCAGTGAGATCTCGCAACGACGGATCGATGCCTTCGCTAAAAATCGGAGCGGCATTTAAGGGCGATCGCGGCACGCACGCGGTTAACAATAACGACAAAATCATGGCAAAGATAGAACAAAGCTTCATATTCTCGTTCTCGGCTTGAGGTTAAAATACGATTGGTTTTTTAAATTTATTCATCGAGTTAGCGCACGACCGGAACGATTGCGAGTTGGGGTGTATCGAAAAAGAACGACTATCCCGATCTCGCTTTTTTGGGAGGATCCATGCCTGCTGTCCCCGATTTGCGCGGGAAAACCCCCGCTTGCTTGCACCCCTTCAATCCGCGTCACTATTTATTATTGACCTATTGGATTTATTTTTATCCAACGGCGCTGCATTGCTATCTATATCGAGCCGATCCCCATCTCTATCCAGAGCGGGGATGGTCTAAATTTTTGCGTAGCTGGCGAGTTCGGGCGTACCGCCATCTCTACGGCATGGGATTGACGATGCTGGCACTCTTTTCTGGATTGGCGATCCTGGCTGCGTTGCTCTATCACCTGTGCTTGTTGCAGGGTCATACCGCTTGGGTGAATGCCATGAGCGTGACTCCCAACGGAGAGCGAGTCATTACAGCATCCGGCGACAATACGGTGAAGCTTCCCGGAAATGACGGCACTCTCAAGGTTTGGGATATCGATACCGGAGCTGCCGTTTATACGTTAGACGGACACCGACGCGGCGTGACGGACGTGACCGTTACCCCGGACGGTCAGTTGGCGATTTCGGCGTCGAACGATAGCCATCTTAAAATTTGGAGCTTGCAAGACGGACAACTCCAACATACACTCAGAGGTCACGATCGCGGCATTAACGCAGTTGGAGTCACGCCAGACGGCGAGTGGATCGTGTCGGCGTCGCAAGATAACACGCTGAGATTGTGGAACCTCCAATCTCCAGACGAGGGAATTCCCCTGGAAGGTCACGAGGGTTGGGTCAATGCGATCGCCATTTCGCCAGACAGTCGGTTTGTGGTTTCGGCGTCGAGCGATCGCACTTTGAAAGTTTGGGATATTGCCAACGCTCGCCTCGTGCATACCCTCGACGGTCACGAGGGTCGGGTGAATGCCGTCAAACTCACGCCAGATGGCACGCAGGCGATTTCAGCTTCGGCGGATGGCACCTTGAAAATTTGGGATATCCAACGGGGGGTCGAACTCCAAACCCTGACCGGTCATACCGATTGGGTTGGCGATGTGGCAATAACATCGGACGGAACTCAAGCGGTGTCGGCGTCGAA
>CAYQUF010000044.1:14735-23321 GCA_964420595.1 uncultured bacterium | reverse complement strand
CGATCGCACGGTGCGAGTCTGGGATCTCGAAAGCGGGACTTTATTGCATACCCTCAGCGGTCACGACAGTTGGGTCAACGCGATCGAACTGACCGACGATGGCAAACTGGCAATTTCGGCGTCGAACGATCGCACGGTGCGAGTCTGGGATCTCGAAAGCGGGACTTTATTGCATACCCTCGACGGTCACGACAGTTGGGTTCGCGATGTGATTGCCTTACCGGGACGCCGCGCCATGTCCGCCGCTTACGAACGCTTGCCGAAACTTTGGGATCTCGATCGCGGTCGCGAAGTTCCCCTCGAACGCGCCGAATGGATGTTGGTTTGGGCGCATCGCGGCTTTTATCTCAGTTTGGGATTGGTGGCAATTGGGGCAATTTTGACGGCGGCGGTTGTCCTGGCGATCGCGATTTCGACATTTGGCGTCAGCGGAAGTGTCGTTTCGGCACTCTTTTTCAATGCCACCCTGTGCGGCGGACTGATTATCGCATTGGTATTAATCGATCGCCTGGGCGTCTGGGATTGGTGGTTCCGCACCACTTACGATCCCCGACCGCTGCAAATGGCGCTAGCACTGGCGTCAGGGGTTAGTGCTGGGGCGATCGCAGGTGTGGCGCTGGCTTCGGTCAATCGTCGCACGACGAGTTTATTCGGGGCAGTTCTGTTTGTATTGGCTGCTAGCGTAGCCGCTAGCGCGATCGTGGCGAGCGTGGTGTCTCGTCCCGCCATTAGCCTCAAAGGACCGATTCTCTCGGGTCTGGCAGTCATTATTCAGGTGGGGATCAAATTTAATTTTTTTGTTCTGCTCGGCGCTTTGCGCGCGCCAATTTATCCGATCCAATTTGTCAGCGCGCTGCTCGGTCGCAACAAACACCCGATCGCCTGGGACGAGTTGCTGGTTCTCCCCGTTCCCGGTACGCGGCGATTGGTGCTGCAACGGTTACGGCAAGATCCCGAGGCGGGATTGGCGTTTGCTCGGTCGGTGGCGCGCAATCCGTTTCAGCGTCCGTTCGTACAACAGGCACTCAAGGCTGACTTGCACGGTCACGGCGATCCGTTGCGGCTGCTGTATGGTTGGATCGATGGCGAGGGTGCCTGCGAGTCCGTTCGAGTACCGTTCGCGAAGCGTGTTCGGAACGAACGTATCGCGCTATCCGATTGGCAGAAGTTTCCCACGTGGCGGAAACTTATCTTGGGCGAATTGGCAAATCAGACCGTTGGCGAAGGCTCGATTTGGCGGCTGACGTGGCTGTGGCGCGATCGCCGTCGGACGCCGCTGGTGAAGTTAGCGCGGGTGTTGTATCGCCTGCAATACGGGGATGGAAGGCTGGACTGGAATGGTTCGTTGGGCGAGCAATTAGAACGCTATCCCGGCGGAACTGAAATCGCGAGATCGCTCGAAGCGTTGGCAACGTTATCGGCGTGTTCGACTTGGAAAGACTTACCCGAAACGACGCGATCGATAACCGATTTACCGCCAACTGAAACGGCAATTCGACCGCAATTGATTCGAGCATTAACCGATTGTATTGATGTCGGAAATCTGGTGGATGTATTTCAAACGGCGACGGAACCAGGCGATCGGTTTGTGGCATTAGTGGCAGCGAATGGGGCGATCGCGCGATTGGAAAAATATGTCGAAACTGAGGTGAGCGTACCGGAAGGAATGGTTCTAAAACGGGCGATCGCTCGATGGCGCGAATGGTTGGCAATGGCGCTATCGGAGATAGAAAGTGGCGAAATGGCGATGTAGAAGAAGATGCAACGGTAAAAGAACAGTCACCAGCCGCCAGTTTTCTTCCCATCTCCCTATCTCCTATTCCCTACTGTTGCGACAATCGTTTCACGGGTTTCCCGCCAAACCGTCGGTCGGCGTCGGCGAGAAATTCGGGAATTTTATCGGCGTGGGGACTGGCGGACAAACAGGGTTGCAAATTAAACCGATGCACTCGATTAGCGTTGTGACCGGGAAACCAATGTCCGGCGCTTCCGAGCAGGTTGTAACGCATGATGGCATAATCGGTCATATCGTAGGCGATCGCCAAATTTCGCAGCCATAAAATTATGGGAATGTTGATATTGCCAGGAGTTTGTTCGGGATGGGGCAAGCCTTCGTGCCAGGTTTTAACCCAATCTTCTCCCAAACGGGCGATCGCTTCTCGTTCCAAACGGGTCAAAATGTCCGGTAAAATTTCATCGGCGCGATCGATAAGTGGCAACACTTTTAAATGTTCGTCAAAATCCGTCGGTCGGGCAGCTCCTAAGCTCAAGGTATGCACTTGGGGATGACTCAAACAAAACAGATCGTTAAATACGATCGGACTTAGCGGTTGGCACAATTCCACCAATTTTGCCGGAGGTTGGTAGAGCATTCCACCCTTGTCGGACGGGCTGATAATAAAGATGCCCATATCCCGTTCTCTCGCGGCTTCAATAGCGCTCCAATTCCATTGATTGATGTAATACCAGTGGAGATTGACGTAATCGAAGCGATTGGTGGCGATCGCCTTTAGAATAATCTCGGTCGGCGCATGGGTAGAAAAGCCGATAAACCGAACTTTCCCTTCGGCTTGCAACCGTTCGGCAACATCGAGACAGCCCCCCGGTTTGGCACTCCAATTGAGAAGTTCGTCGGTATTGATGCCGTGAATCGAGAGCAAATCGACGTAATCGAGCCGCAAATTTTGCAGCGATCGCTCGAAGTTTTTACTAAATTCTTTCGGATTTTCTGAAGGCGAAACTTTAGTTTGAACGATGAGTTCGTCTCGGGGAAATGTCGGTAAAATTCTCCCCAATTGAACTTCTGACGTCCCGTAGCCGCGTGCCGTTTCGATATGAGCGATCCCGACATCGAGCGATCGCCGAATCGTCGCTTCCAAGTTTTGTTGGTTTTTCTGCGAAATTTGCCACGCCGGAACGTCTTTCCACGAATGTTGGTAGCGCATCCCGCCGCAAGAAAACACGGGCATGGATAGCTCGGTGCGCCCGAATCGTCGATATTGCATGGTTGCCCTCAGATCGCGACTTTTTGAGTCATTTTAAAGACTTATTTTAAAACCGAAATTGGCGGAGAGACGCGATACGTTCGTTCCGAACACGCTTCGCGAACGCTTGCGCCTCTACCGCAATCGGGTCTTACATTTGCCGCACTTGGGGCTGACCGTCTTTAATTTCGCCAATCAACACGGTATCGGCGACGCCGACGAATAAACCGTTTTCCAACACGCCGGGAATGTTATTCAGGGTCTTTTCCAATTCGGCTGGATTGTCGATGGCGTCGAACTTCACGTCGATGACCAAATTCCCTTGGTCGGTGACCACCGGACCGGCTTTTTTGACGCCCATGCGCAGTTCTGGCTGACCGCCGAGTTTCTCAATCGCCCGCATCACGGGAGTCACCGCCATCGGTAGCACCTCGACGGGGAGCAGGAACGATTCGCCCAAGCGACTGACGATTTTCGAGTCATCGACCACCACCACGAACTCGTCGGCGAGGGAATCGACGATTTTTTCGCGGGTGTGGGCGGCGCCTCCGCCTTTGATCAGGTTTTTGTTCGGATCCACTTCATCCGCCCCGTCGATGGCGACATCCATGCGATCGATTTCGTCGAGGCTGGTCAGGGGAATCCCGTACTGTTTCGCTAACACCGAGGCTTGAAACGAGGTGGGGATGCCTTTGATATCTTTGAGTTCCCCCGATTGCAGTCGTTCGCCGAGGAATTGGATGGCGTAGGCGGTGGTCGAACCGGTTCCCAGTCCGACGATGGAGCCGGATTTGACGCGGTCGGCGGCGGCTTTTCCGACTTGCTGTTTCATCACGATTTTGGGATCGGTCTGGTCGCTCATAATTTCTCCTTTGCGATTGGCTTTGTAAACCGTACGAGTGGCATTACAATTAAACTCCAGGGTTTACTGTACCGCGTCGAGGGAAACCGCCAAGGGGCGATCGCCCCAGCAAGCGACCGATCCCGAGGGTGCGACCGGGTGCGTTCGCGTGTTTTTGGCGATCCCCGAGAGGATGGCTGCATGGCGATCGAACTCGATTTCAGTGCTATGCTATTTGCGATCGATCGCGCGGAAGCGATTCAAAAAACCGGAATTAATTCTATTAACCTCAATCAAATTCTTAAGATAATCGCAATCGTCAACTCTTAAATTAGGGGCTGCATTGTATGAATGACAAAGTGACCTTTATCCTCAAAGTCGCGATCGCCTCGGCAATTCTGTCCGCTTTGATTAAATACGCCGGACCGTATCTCTCCATTCCCGCTAGCCCCGTCAGTGCCTTAACCCTCGTATTTGCCCCATTGGTCGGCGTTTCGATCGCCCTGTGGCAGCGTTGGCGACAAAGCACCCCATAATAGAGAACAAGCTCAACCCGCCAGGGAGTTTGGCATCGTGGAACTCGGTTACTGGCTCGGCTTAATTGCCCTCGTTCTCTCACTTTACATCCTGTGGCAAATTCGGCAGCTCGTCCTGCTCGTGTTTGCTGCGGTGGTCTTGGCGACGGCGTTAAATATGCTGGCGCGGCGCTTGCAACGATTTGGGATGAGTCGTTCCTTCGCCATTATCCTGTCCATCGCTGCCTTATTCGCCCTGTGCATTCTCTTTTTCTGGCTGATCGTTCCGCCATTTATCGAGCAGTTTGACGAACTCACCCAGCAATTTCCCCGCGTGCTGGCGAAACTCAATCAGTGGCTAGATGCGTTGCGAGAGATCGTTCCCGGCAATCAAATCGAGCAATATTTGCCCGATCTGACCCAACTGTTGCAACGATTGCAACCCCTCGCCAACGACCTGCTCGAACGGGGATTTAGCGTTTTCTCGGGAACCCTGGGACTCGCCCTGAATCTGTTGCTGCTGGTGGTGTGGACGCTGATGTTACTCGCCGACCCGCACTCGTATCGGCAAATTTTCATTCGGCTGTTTCCTGCCTTCTACCGACGCCGCATCGACGAAATTCTGACCCAATGCGAAGGAGCGTTGGGGGGATGGTTGGTGGGACGATTGATTAATATGTTGGCGATCGCGGTTTTGAGTTGGTTGAGCCTGTGGTTGATCTTGCGCGTAGACCTCGCCCTGGCGCACGGGGTACTCGCTGGCGTTCTGGCATTTATGCCCCATATCGGACCGGCGTTAAGCGTGTTACCGCCAATGGCGATCGCCCTGTTGGACAATCCCCTCAAACCCGTCGCCGTTCTGGTGACTTACATTATCATCCAACAACTCGAAAGCCACCTCCTCTACCCCTATGTCAAAATGCAGCAGATCTGGTTGCTGCCGGGAATTACCTTGTGCGCCCAAGTATTTTTCGCCACCTTCTTCGGCTTCTTGGGATTGCTGCTGGCACTTCCCCTGGCGGTGGTGGGTCAGGTGTGGCTGCAAGAAGTGCTGGTCAAAGACGTGTTAAATCGCTGGAATGGCGATCGCGTTCCCTCGACGAACCACCGCCAGACCGAGCCTTCAGAGGAGTTATTACCGTTCGATGGGGCGGACGAGTCCGACGACCGACATTCCGATCGCCTCACCTCCGAGTCCGAGCGGGAACCCCAGAGCGAATAACATGAGGCAATCCCGCTGTATTTGTTTTCTGCCCCTATTCGCCCGAAAATCGGGACGATTAACTGCGTTATCCAGACACAATGCGAACGATTGCCGAAATTAACGATAAAATTCAGCGCCGTCAAGCTGTTGTCCTCACCGTCGAGGAAGTTAAAGCTCGGGTGGCAGAAGTCGGCGTTTCCCAAACCGCCCAAGAAGTGGACGTGATTACCACCGGGACGTTCGAGCCGATGGAATCGTCGGGGGCAATTCTCAATTTGGGGCATACCGACCCGCCGATCAAAATTCGTCGTTGCTGGTTGGACGGGGTGATGGCGTACTCCGGGTTGGGAGCGGTGGATTTATATCTGGGCGCGACTCAAACTGCCGAAATCCCCGAAGCCGAAGACCCTCGCGGTCGCGAAATTGCGCCGAATCCCATGCGCGGCGGCGGTCACGTCATCGAAGATCTGATTGCGGGGAAATCGGTTCACCTGCGAGCGATCGGACAATCGACCGATTGCTACCCCCGTGCTGCCTTCGAAACCACGATTAACCGCGATCGCATCAACCAGTTTTACTTATTCAATCCCCGCAATCTGTATCAAAACTTTATCGTGGGCGTCAACGGGGGCGATCGCCCCTTGTTTACCTATCTCGGTCCGCTCAAACCCCATCTCGGCAATGCCGTCTACTCCAACCCCGGCAGCATTTCTCCCCTGCTCAACGATCCCAAATTACGCGCGATCGGGATCGGCACTCGCGTGTTCCTGGGGGGTGGAATCGGCTACGTCACCGGAGAGGGAACCCAACATTTCCCGCTGCAAAAACGCTTGCCCAACGATACCCCGATCGGACCGGCGGCGACGCTTTCCCTGATCGGCGATGCCAAACAGATGAGTACCCGTTGGGTGCGGGGATGCTACTTTCACAACTACGGACCCTCGTTGATGCTCGGTGTCGGGGTGCCGCTGCCGGTTCTCGACGAAGAGGTGGTCCTGCGTTGCAATGTTTTCGATAAAGACTTGGTCGCGCCAGTGGTGGATTTTTCCATCCCCCGGCGCGTGCGTCCGACGTTCGGTTTGGTGAGTTACGCCAAACTCAAGGCGGGTCGGATTACCATCGAAGGCAAGTCCGTGAGAGTGGCGTCCCTGGCGAGCTTGCATTTGTCCCGCCAGGTGGCGGTCGAATTGAAACTGTGGATCGAAGCCGCTCGATTCACCCTTACCGACCCCGTCGCTTCCATCCCCATGGATCGGAAGTTCGTGCCGCAAGATCCGTGGGGATCTCGGGTCAGCCTGGAATGAGCGGCTATTCTTGGGCGCGACTGGATTCCGAGGAGGAGGATGAAGACGGACGAGGGCGATCGGATCCCGAGGATTTTTTCACCGGCGCGTTCGATCTGCCGCGATTGGACGGACGATTGTTACCGCGACCGAAACGCTTGCCTTTGCCTTTACCGAACTTCTTCCTTGGTTTCGAGGGAATGAAGCCGAGATCGCGGGCTTCTTGAACGACCAAGGCATTTTGCGTGCGACGCAGGTGTAGATCCCAGAAATGCCGCACGGCTTTCCCCGGTAAGAGTCCCTCGACTTTCAACTTGAAAAACTTGGGGCGATCGCCTCCTTTGCGGGGAGATTGTTTGATTTTAACGATCGCGTATTCCTCGTCTTGGGATTGGAAGATAACCTCGCCGCGAACGGAAAAATAGTTGCGATCGACATCCGAGGAGACGATGGTTTCGGTCCTCGAAACGCCGTCGGATTCCGAGGTGGGTTGCGCTTGTGCCGGTTTGAGGGTTTCGGGTTCCCACACGCCGACAATTTGAACGTGCAATCCTCCGTCGGGTTGGCGAAGGCGAGGGTACACCACCCAGAGATGGTGTTGTTCCAAGTCGAGATGGTTTTTGACCAAACTCATGATCCGACCCAACAGCACTGCGTCGATGGGAGTTTCGTCATCCGTGACTAAAACCCCTCGGGTAAAGCGATCGGCAGAGGGGACGTATTGCCCGCGTACCAGTCCGATCGCGCGATACTGTCGGGGTTCGCTGGGAGGCGGGATCGGATGGTGGCGTAGGGGGGGTTCGGTGTCGGTCGAGGGATCCGATGTCGTTTCGTCGGAGGAGGCGGCTCGATCGCCTTGCGATTCGGTAGATGTCGCTTCAACCGGAGGCGACGCACTCGATTCAGACTCCGACGGCGCGGTGTCGCCAGTCCCCGATTCGGCAGATGTCGCTTCAACCGGAGGCGGCGCACTCGGTTCAGGCTCCGACGGTGCGGTGTCGCCAGAGTTGGGATCGCTCGAAACGGCGTCTTGGGGAGTGGGAGAATCGGCGGGACGATCCGGACTCGATTCGGGTGAGTTAGACGGTTGCGGAAATGGATTCGGTGCGGAAGTCATAAACCCTCCTAGCGGCGGAGACACAGGCATGAGCGGCGGGATTGCTGACAGTCGGACATCCCGCGATCGATTGCTGGTTCTGCCCGTAGCAATCGTTTGGCGATGGTAAGATCGCTGCAATGGTCGGCAAATTCGCCAACCAGTGAAGCCTATTGTACTGAATGCACCTATGCTAAGAGACAATCCGAATGGTTTGTCGAGTTTCGGGCGTGGCGCGATCGCTGGGGTCGGTTGACGACCATTGCGCCCGAATTCCCCGATACGGCGCGATCTGGCTCTCGTCATGCCGGTTGCAGGCAGCGGGGCGATCGCTCGATAGCTCCCTGGCGCGTGACCCAAAATAATGGGTTTCAAGCCCCGCCCTTCCAGGGCAGCATTATGTGCTACACTGATACCCGAATTGGCGGCGTCAAATCGTGTTTGTACTGGAATACAAAGTCAAACCCAAACGGGACCAAGTCGAAGCCATCAACGAAGCCATTCGGACGACTCAGTTCGTCCGTAATAACGACTATCACCCCGAACAGATTAAGCGAGTCAGGATTCTCAAAAGGGCCTCCCCCTGCCTAAAGGCAGGGGAGAACGTCAAATAATGAAAGCAGTTTGCCGATATTTGTCTTCTAAGAGCGCGAGAACATAAGT
>CAYQUF010000044.1:6598-14635 GCA_964420595.1 uncultured bacterium | reverse complement strand
AAATAATGAAAGCAGTTTGCCGATATTTGTCTTCTAAGAGCGCGAGAACATAAGTCCCGCGCTGTATGCGAAGCCTTAGCGTCGGGATACGTGGAGTCTCGCCGCTGGTTGAGTGGGCGTCGGAAGGATGTCACATTGAGTGATTTTTTTTAATATTAATATAGTGTATCCACCGTTATTTATCGCAATTTCAGTTTGAGGCTCTTCTAGTGTCAGAAAAACGCGATCGCTGGTTCGTTAAAGCCGTCATGTTTGTCGGTTTGCTTGCTTTCCTCGGGTTGTCGGTGTTCCCCATCGTCAATGCGTTCCAAACCGAGCGAACTCCTCAAGCGGCATCTCAATCGCCCAATTCCAACGGACAACAACAAGCCAACCTCGAAGCTCAGGAGCGAGGGTACGAGTTGGTCTTGCAGCGGGAACCGGACAATGAAGCGGCGCTGCGAGGGCTGTTAGAAGTTCGCCTGCAACAGAATAAAATTGAAGGGGCGATCGAGCCGTTGGAAAAACTCGCCGAACTCAACCCCGAGGAAACCCGCTATCAGGTGCTGCTCGCTCAAGCCAAACAGCAAATTGGCGATCGCGAGGGTGCGGCGGGAACGTATCGCAGCATTCTTAAAGACAATCCGGGGAACCAATATGCCCTGGAGGGATTAACCAATTTACTCTTGCAGCAAAACCGTCCGGAAGCGGCGATCGGATTGCTCCAAGATACCCTCAAAATTGCCCCCCAAACCAATCAGGTCAAACCCGGTAGCGTCGATACCGGTTCGATTCGACTGCTGCTGGCTGGAATTTACGCCCAACAGCAACGCTACCAAGAGGCGATCGCGGTTTACGATAATGCGATCGAAGCCAGCGACGACGATTTTCGTCCGATTTTGGGCAAAGGAATGGTATTGCAACAACAGGGTAAAACCGATGTCGCCCAATCTTTGTTCGATCGCGCCCTAGAAATGGCACCGCCTCAGTACAAAGACCAAATTCAAGCCGAAATCGAGCAATTGCAAACCCAATCGCCTTCAGCTCCCTCGGAGAACCCGCCAGCGGCGACTGAAGACACTGAGGAGTCTGAGGCGGAAAATTAGAGCAGCGGTCAGTTGCGTGCAACCGCTTATCTGGCAACAGCAGGAGAGATAGGCGTCTGTTTTTTGTGTCTGTAGAAACGGGTCTTCGGTTCCATGAATGATTGGAAAACGCTATAGGAGAAAATTTTGTTCGAGCGTTGGCATTCTCTTGGGGCAAAATCGATCGCAATGGCAGGGTGTTTGTTGCTGGGATCGTCCGGCGTCAACGCCGAAACGGTAAGAGTTGTCACCAAATCCTTCGAGCCATTTGTCTTCGAGCAAGACGAGAAATACGTCGGTTTTAGTATTGAATTGTGGGATCGAATTGCCGCCGAACTCGAAATCGAAACCGAACTCGAAGGGACGGAAACTATTGGGGAATTAATCGAAACCCTGGAAGATGGCAGGGCTAACGTAGCGATCGCGGGTTTGACCGTCACTGCCGAACGGGAAGAAGCTATCGATTTTTCCCATCCCTATTTCGAGTCCGGGTTGCAAATTTTAGTCACCGGCGATCGCCCCCGTTTTGATGCCGTTACGACCTTAATTGCCTTTCTGTTTTCGCCAGAGTTGCTAACGCTGGTTGGCGGATTGTTTGTCGTGTTGCTCGTCGCCGCTCATGCCGTTTGGATCTTCGAGCGCAAGCGCAACCCGCAGATGTTTCCCCAATCTTACTGGCGCGGGATTTGGCAGGCGTTTTGGTGGGCGGCGGTCACGGTCACGACAGTGGGATACGGCGATAAAACCCCCACCAGTGCCTTGGGTCGGCTCATCGCACTGATCTGGATGTTTACGGGACTGATTCTGATTTCCTCGTTTACCGCTTCGGTGACCACCGTCTTGACCGTGCAACAGCTTTCGGGGCGAATTCGCACGCCTTCCGATTTGCGCGGACGGCAGGTTGCCACCGTGGACGAAAGCACGGCGGATCTGTACCTGCAAAACCGCGCCATCGATGTGGTTGCCTTTGACAGCATCGAGTCTGCCTATCGCGCCTTACTGGTCGGACAAGTGGAAGCCGTGGTCTACGACGCCCCGGTGTTGCAATATTACGCCTCCCACGAAGGTCAAGGGAAAGTGCGCGTGGTGGGATCGGTGTTTCAACAGCAGTGGTATGCCATCGGCTTGGCACAGGGGAGTCCGTATCGGGAACCGATCGATCGCGCCTTGCTGAAACTGCGGGAAAATGGCACGTACCAGCAAATTCACGATAAATGGTTTGGCAATTGGGAAGAGGGGCGATCGTCGTTGTCTTCTCCGGCGCGATACGCTTGGTTTGATGCCAGGGACTGACAACGGTAAGGGCGGTTTGCAACTGGAGCGAGGAGGGAACGATGAACGTCGAGACGATCGCTGCCATTTGCCTGGGAATCGGATTGAGTGCGGCGTGCGGATTTCGGATCTTTATTCCCCTGCTGGCAACTAGCGTGGCGGCGCATACGGGGAATTTCAACCTGCCGCCGGATGCCGATTGGATCGGTTCGACGCCTGCTTTAGTCGTCTTTGCGATCGCCACGGTTGTCGAAGTTGGAGCATACTATCTGCCATGGGTCGATAACGCCCTCGATACCGTTGCCACGCCAGGCGCGATCGCCGTGGGGACGCTAGCGATGAAAGCATTGTTGCCCGAATCCGATCCCTTGGTCAATTGGAGCATTGCCGCGATCGCGGGTGGGGGAACTGCCGGGATCGTCCAGGGGTTCACCGACGCGACCCGGTTGACCTCCACCACCACCACGGGCGGATTGGGAAACCCCCTGGTTTCGACGATGGAGTTGCTCAGTGCCACCGTTTTATCGCTCCTGGCGCTCGCCGTGCCGTTTCTGGCGGCGTTTATCGTCCTGGGCGTATTGGTGGTTGCCATTCGCAAAATTTGGCAATGGCTGTTTCGCTCGCGCTAAGACCCGATTGAGCTATTCTAGATTCGAGTTCGAGGCGATCGCCCATGAGAGTGTTTCCACGAGTCCTAATTGGTTGCGTTGTGTTGAGTCTGGGGTTGGCAGTCTCCCGTGCCAATGCCGAGCGCCATTTCGCTCAATTTGCGCCGCCCCGGGGTAGCGATCCCCTCCCGAGCGAACGCCGACAGCAACAGCAGGATCTCGAAGCGGACTATCGCGTCAGTGCCTTGCAAGCCGGCGCAGACGGCAGCCTCTGGGTCGGCTCGTGGCAGGGATTGGCTCGCATCGATCCCAACACCGGACGGATTCAATCGCGCATTGCCCTTCCCGATACGGCGATTGGGGCGATCGCGCGCGATCGGGTCGGACGTATCTGGATCGGGACCTATTCGGGGCTATTTGGCGTCGATCCCGATACGAATGAGGTCGCTGCCCATAATTTCACCTTGCCCTCCAATCGCATTCTGTCGCTACTGGTGGACGATCGCGGCTATCTTTGGGTCGGCAGCGATCGCGGCTTGGCTCTGATTAGTCCGGATCGCGGCTTGGCGATGACGACGCTGCAAGATCTCCCTGGGGTGAGTGCCAATACCCTCGCCCTGGATCCGCAAGGACAGCTTTGGGTGGGAACCCTTGAAGGTCTGGTGCGGGTAAATACTGCCAGTGCGATGGTGATGGATCGCGTCACCGGAATTCCCGGAACCACGGTTCAAGCCCTTGCTACGGACGGCAACGGAACGCTGTGGATCGGGACGCCGAGCGGTTTGTTTTCCACCAACGCCAGCAATCCCCAGGGACCAATGGCGATCGCGCCGTTGCAAGGACGCAGCGTGCAAACCCTGCGCTTCGATCGCGATGGCAAACTTTGGGTGGGAACCGACAGCGGCTTGTTTCGCTACGATCCCGCCAGCAGCCGCATTTTCAACCAGGTGACCAATCTGCCTTCCGGACGCATTTTCTCTGTGTCTCCCAATACCGGAAACAAGCTTTGGATCGGCACCAGCGAGGGGTTAGCCTGGGTTGGGTCCGGGACCTATCGCGCCAAACCCCATCTCGCATTCGTCGCCAATAATTAGCCATTTGTGCTCTATGCCAGTCACTCCCCAACACCTCAGCCAATGGAAACAGCAAGGACGAGCGATCGTGGCGCTGACGGCTTGGGAATACGCGATCGCCAAGATTTTAGACGAGGCGGGGGTGGATTTGCTGCTCGTGGGCGATTCCCTGGCGATGGTGGCGCTGGGATACGAAACCACCCTTCCTCTCAGTCTGGAGGAGATGCTACACCACGCTAAAGCGGTGCGACGCGGGGTGGAACGGGCGCTGGTGGTGGTGGATTTGCCGTTTTTGACCTATCAGGAGAGTCCGCAACAGGCGATGCGATCCGCCGGTCGGGTGTTGAAGGAAACCGGGGCGCAGGCGGTGAAACTCGAAGGCGGCTATACCGAGATGGCGGACACGGTGGCGCATTTGGTGCGAGCGGGAATTCCGGTGTTGGGTCACGTGGGACTGACGCCGCAGTCGATCCATCAGTTGGGGTATCGCAAGCAGGGGAAAACTCCGGCGGAGGGGGAGCGAATTTTATCAGAAGCGATCGCCCTTCAAGATGCGGGAGCGTTTGCGGTTGTTCTCGAACACATTCCTCCCAAATTGGCGCGCGAGATTACGGCAAAATTGACGATTCCGACGATTGGAATTGGTGCAGGAGTCGGTTGCGACGGTCAGGTGTTGGTGACCCACGATTTGTTGGGATTGTCGGACAAACAACCGCCGTTTGCGAAGGTTTATGCCAATTTAAAACAGGCGATCGCCCAGGCGGTTGGGACGTATGCAGAGGAAGTGCGCGATCGCGCCTTTCCAGACCGTTAAGATGGCTGGCGAGATGGAAGCGACCGCTTTGGGATGCAACGATTAGGCAAAGTCGAGAATGTAAGCCGCGCCATCTCCTCCTGCGGAAAAGGGTGCGCCGACCAAAACGCGATCGCCGATTGGGGTTAAGGCAGCACCGAAACCTTCGTCATTGCCCGAGGAATTTTCAAAGGTGGCTAAAGGTGTCGTAAAATTGCCCGAATCGTAGAGGTAAACGGCTCCCGGATCGGGATTGACTGCAAAGGTGGATGTATCGATTCCTCCCGGCGAACCGATGAGTAAATCGCCACTTGGCGTAAAGGCAACGGCTGCGCCAAATCCTCGATTGCTGGAATCTGGATTGGTCAAGGTTTCTAACAAATTGCCTGTGGCAATATCGAATAAGTAGGCAACGCCATCTTGTCCGCTTTCTCCCGGTGCGCCAATGAGAACTTCACTGCCATTCGAGGCAACGGCAGTTCCAAATCCATCTAATAAGCTGGGATTGGGATTTTCAAACGTTTGTTGTAAATTTCCAGCAGTATCGAATAAATACGCTTCTCCGGCATAAGAAGTTGGAGAAGTTGGAATCGTATTATTCACGGCGAGGGGAGCGCCAATTAAGAGATCGCTGCCGGCGGCTGCAATTGAAAAGCCAAATCTTTCGTCTTCGGGGAATCCTGGTATTACTGAAAGCGAAAGCGGATTCGCTTGCGGCGTTGGGTTTTCGATAGTAACTGGCGTTCCTCCCGAACCATCAAACACTTGCACGACCCCGGAATTCGTATTTCCATTTAAATCTTCTTCCGGAACCCCGATCGCGACTTTATTTCCCACCAGTGCGATCGCGCCGCCAAATTCCCCGCCATCGCTAGTCGTTGGGTTATTAAATACGCTGGTATTGTTTCCATCACCGTCAAACTGATAAACTGCCCCGACATCGTTAACGGCACCATCGACTAAAGGCGCGCCAACATAATAATTGTCGCCATTCAAGGCAACCGACCAGCCAAAATCTCCAGCACCCTGAGCCAATGTTCGTACGAGATCGCCGTTGGTGTCGTAACGATAGGCTTGTTCTGCATTGGGTGCGCCAATTAAAAGATTCGTACCGTCAGAGGCAAGAGACAGTCCAAAATTGCCGCCATTGGGAGCCGAGAGGGTTATCTCATTATCGGTCAATGTCAGCGTGGCGGTCGTCGTTCCGATCAACGTAACATTCGGATCGTCAGAGGTCGAATCGAGGGTGAGTTCGAGGGTTTCGTCTCCTTCGACAACGCCATCGTTCATGGCGTCGATATCGATTGTCGCCGTAGTATCGCCCGCATTAATCGTCACCGTACCGCTCAGCGTGCTGTAATCGTCGCCATTGGTCGCACTTCCGCCGATGGTATAATTCACGTCTAATGCCGATGCTGTCGAACCCGTGCGTTCGATCGCCACTTGACCCGGCGTCCCGGTTCCTTCTGCCGGATCGGCGATCGCGCTGATGGAAACCGTCGCTTCGTTATCGGCAAGGGTAGCACTGGCGGTATCGGTCGCACCAATAGAGGCGTCGGGATCGGACACTCCCGTGAGTTGGAAGGTGAGGGATTCGTTCCCCTCGGCGTCGGTGTCGTCTGCGGGAGTCAGAATTAAATCGATGGAAGCGGCTCCGGCGGGAATGGTAATGCTATTCGTAACGGCATTGGTGCCATCGCTGAGGCTGTAATCGCTCCCATCTACCGTGCTGGTTCCGTCCAGTTGGAAAGCGACCGTCAGTGGATCGGCGGTCAATCCCGTGCGAGTAATGGTAAAGGTTGCCGGATCTTGACCGTCTTCGGCAGCTTCGGCGTCGGAGACGGCAATTGTCACTTCGGTCGCGGGGGGTGGCGTCTCGTCGTTATCGACCAGGGTGAGAACGGCGGTATTCTGCGATCCAATCGTTGCGTCTGCGGTGGGATTGGCTAAGGTTAAATTCACCGTTTCGTCGGTTTCGTCGTCGCTATCGTCGATAATTTGGCTGGCGGGAAGGGTAACGGTCTGCTCGCCAGTTTCCCCGTCTGCGAAGGTGAGTGCAATTGGCGTATCGGCAAAATCGTCGGGCGCGATCGCCGTCCCGTCGCTGAGTTGAATTTCGACACTCACTTCGCCGTCGCTGCCATCAGTACGTTCGACGGTAATCGCGGCGACCGGGGTGCCGTCTTCATTAATGCTAAATTCGGCAGCAGAAAAGGCGATCGTGCCGGGTTCGGGTTCGGGTTCGGGATCTGGCGATGGTGTCGGGGATGGAGATGGGGACGGGGATGGTGTGGGAGACGGGGATGGCGAAACCGAGGGTTCGTCGTCCACAATCGTTAACTCTGCCGTCCCTTGCGATCCGATCGCCACGCCGTTGCCGGGATTGCTTAAACTCAGTTGTATCGTTTCGTTGGCAGACTCGACCGATTCGTCGTTAACAATTGGAATCGAGATGGATTTCTCGGTTTCGCCGGGAGCAAATTCCACCACGATTGGCGTACTGTCGAAGTCATCGGTGCTGGCGGTTCCCTGAGTGAGGGTGAGGGTAATGCTGGCGGCGAGATTGGTATTGCCAGTGCGAGTGAGGGTGACGGCGCGATCGGAGGAACTGTCTTCGTCGATGCTGTAGTTGGGATCGGAGAAGGCGATCGTGCTGAGCGTTTCGGTGGCGGGGGTAAAGTCGGCAACCGAGAGGCTGGCGGGATCGATTCCTTTCAAAATTGCCAGAAATTCGCCAGTTATCCGGTCTTGAAGCATCGTATTGTTGGCGTTTGCTCCCGTCCCTCGGACAATATTGAGTTCTGCCAGGGTCAACCCGCCAATAAGATCGATGACATCCTCGCCGCTGGTAAAATCGACGATGCAGTCGGCGTGGAGCATGGTTTCGCCACCCGTGGAGCGGTCGTCGGGAACGTCGTTGCGCCTGCCGATCGCGAATCGATCTGCACCCTCGCCGCCGATGAGGGTATCTGCGCCTAAATCGCCGAAGAGAACGTCGTCTCCTGCATCTCCCGAGAGGCGATCGCTATCTCGACCGCCGTGCAAGGTATCGTCGCCGTCGCCGCCGTTGAGGGTATCGTCCCCTTGATTGCCGTATAAAAGATCGTCGCCGCGATCGCCTGAGAGTAAGTCGGAATCGCTGGAATCGAGGTCGTCGTTGAAATTGCCGTTGCTGCCGATCAGGGTGTCGCTGTCTTGACCGCCGTGTAGGATATCGTTGCCGCGAT
>CAYQUF010000044.1:4464-6498 GCA_964420595.1 uncultured bacterium | reverse complement strand
AGATCGAGCAGCGATTGCACCGATCCATGAAAACTCGTAATGCCCACCTTTCCAGACTTAGTAGATAGCTCTAGCCGTAGGGTGGGCATTGTAGATCGAGCAGCGATTGCACCGATCCATGAAAACTCGTAATGCCCACCTTTCCAGGCAAAGAGAAAGTTTACAAAGGACTCCAATAGTATAAAAAACGATTGAGCGTCTCCTAAACTCATGAATTACACTCTTCCCAACAAGCTTTTACATTCATCCAGAAAGGTATAGCTCACGTGACCAATAACTGCTCTAGCCCTCAAATATTTAAAGAGTGGGAAGGCGCGATCGCACAGTCCCACTCTGCGGTTGTAACCTGAATTAAATCGCCTCGTGCGGACGAAACTCTACGACTTGCTAAAGCCCAAACCGTGTTCTTCGGCATAGCGTTCCATGAAGCGCATGAACCGATCCCATTCTTCCTGAGATTTCATTAAATACTTAGCTTCAATCGCTTCCGGTTTGCCATTGATAAACTTGGCATTCACGTCCTGCGTCGAAAGTTCCCCTTCCTCGTCAATCAAATACATTCCAGTCACTTCTTGCTGGCTGTCGCTATCGAGGACGCGAGGATTTTCAAAATAGAACGTTGCTGTCCCGCTCGTGCCTTCACGCGCTCGGGTCAGGCGAACGTCGGGAACTGCATTTTCCGTAATCCCTCGGGCAAATTGAATTTCAGCCATACGTATACAATTGAATTCAGTGGTGTGTGCGTCTATACATTGTCTCACAACCTCGGGGTGCAGACGGGAATGGAATGTCGGGGTTGGGTCGCCAAACCCTCCCCCTCATCCGGTTAGGCGGTCATTCCATTCCCACCAGATTAAATTACGCCGAAACGATATAAGGTGAATTCAACGCCGTCAGTTCTCCCGCATCGACCAAGGCTTGATACACCATCGCCGCCACTTCGGCGCGGGTGGCGTCTTTGTTCGGCTCGAACTGTTCGGCTTTAGGATAGTTGACGACAATTTGCTTTTGCGTCGCCGTTGCCACCTCGTCTTTGCCGTAATTGGGAATTTTGTCGGCGTCTTCGTACTTATCGAGCAGGCTTTGCGACCCTCCCGATAACCCCAATCCGTTCACCAGCGAGACAATCACCTGGACCCGCGTCACGTTTTCATTCGGCGCAAACGTTTTCTCCGACATTCCCGACAGGAATTCGCCGCGATAGGCTTTCTGAACCGCATCGTAGCCCCAAAAACTTTGAGGGACATCGGTAAAGTCTTTCGCCGCTCGTTTCGCCGCCGGGTCGAAGGCTTTGACTAACAACGCCGCGTATTGAGCGCGAGTCATGCTGGCGTCGGGTTTGAAGGTTCCGTCGGGGAAGCCGCTAATTAACCCTTCGTTGACCAATCCGACGATGAAATCTTTCGCCCAGTGGTCGGTGACGTCAATAAACGGCGGAACCGAGGTATCGACGGTGACGATGTAGGGCGAATCAATCGCTGAGGCGTCTCCTCGGGCGACCAATGCTTGGTAAATTAATGCAGCGACCTCGGCGCGGGTGATATCGCGCAGGGGATCGAGTTGGTTGGTGTTGGGATAGTTCACTACGATTCCCTGTCGGGTTGCTGTAGCGACTGCATTGGCGGCGTAACTCGGAATTTGGGCGCGATCGCTATAGACGCTCAACGTCGTCGCGCTGCCTCCCGTTAAGTCTAACCCGCTGGTGAGAGATACGATCGCCTGGACGCGAGTCAAATTCTGATTGGGACGGAAGGTATCGTCGGGGAAACCGCTAATGAATCCCATGCGGTTGGCTTCCACGATGGCATCGTATGCCCAAAAGTCGGAACCGACATCGGTAAAGTTGCTCCCTTGTCGCTCGAAGCTGAGGTCGAAGGCTTTAGAAATAATGGCGGCGTATTGGGCGCGGGTGAGGTTTTCTTCCGGTCGGAAGGTGTTATCGGGAAATCCGCTAATGAATCCCTTGTCTACCATCGCTTGAATAAACGGTTGCGCCCAATGTCCGGAAATGTCGGTCAGTCCCGTTGGCGAGGG
>CAYQUF010000044.1:0-4364 GCA_964420595.1 uncultured bacterium | reverse complement strand
GTTGGCGAGGGAGAAGGGGTCGGCGCCGGAGTTGGTGTTGGCGATGGCGTGGGAGCCGGAGTCGGCGAGGGAGATGGCGTCGGAGCGGGGGACGGCGAGGGAGTTGGCGAGGGAGATGGCGTTTCGCTGGCGGTAAATTCCACCGACCCTTTTACCTTGGAGGGATTCAGTTGGTTTCCCGCCGAGGTGACGGTTTTGGTTCCGGCGTTTTGCAAGTCGTACTGACCGTTATCGCGAAATACGTTTCCGCCGGGATCTTGTGCTTTGCCTAAATCGGGTAAGGCGTTGGCGATAATGGTCAAACCGTCGCCGGTATTTTTCTCGATGACGTTATCGCGCAGGACGGGACGGGCATCTTGGGTGAGAATCACGCCAGTACGATTGTCGCGAACTTTGTTATCGGCGAGTAGGGGAGCGGCGTCGTCGCCGACGGAAATTCCGGTTCCCGTGTTTTGGCACAGGTTCCCCCGAATTTCGCCTTTGGCTTCTTTTAAAGCCCAAATCCCGTAAGAGTCGTTTTGCAAGCAATCATTGTCGGTAATGGTCGGTTTGGCGTTTCCGGTGATGCGAATGCCTTCCCGCTTGCTATTTTTAACGGTATTGTTGGCAACGGTGGGATTGGTAGACTGAATCCAAATTCCGGTTCCCCGACTGTTGGGGTTGGTGACGGTGACGCCGCGCAGTTGGGCGTCGGTTTCGAGCCAGAAGGTAATCTGTTGGTTGCCGTCGTTGGTCAGCTTTTCGCCGCCGCCGAGGATATTGACGCCGTTACCTTTGTTGGATTCGTTCCCGATGACGGTGACGCCGGAGGGAACGACGAGGGGAAATCGTTCGCCGCTACTGGTGTTGTAAGATCCGGTGGCGAGGACGATTTTGGTGCCAGCGGAGGCTTGTTCGAGGGCGTGGCTAATGGTTTTATACGGAGAGGAATCGGTTCCCGCGCCGCTGTCGTTCCCGCTGGCTGGGTTGACGTAGAGAGTTGTGTTTGCCATATGCGTATCGTCTCAGGTGCAAATAAACGTCAGGAAGCACTGTTGCTGACTAAGTTCAGCTAAATCTGTTACGAGTGCGAGTTGGGTACTAATATTCTTGATAGCTCGTTTGCCCCTAAAGCTCGATACTTAGTCCATTTCGCTTAAAATTTCTTAAGATATTGTAATGATCGAAGTCGAGCATCTCAGCAAACTATACGGTACGACTCCCGCGATCGCAGACGTGACGTTTGAGGTCGAGGAGGGGGAGATCCTGGGATTTCTCGGTCCGAATGGAGCGGGGAAAACCACGACGATGCGGATTTTGACCGGGTACATCCCAGCTACGTCGGGAACGGCGCGGGTGGCGGGATACGACGTTCACGAGCGGTCGATGGCGGTGCGCAAGCGAATTGGTTATTTGCCCGAAAATCCGCCGCTGTACCCGGAGATGACGGTGGAGGGGTTTTTGCACTTCGTGGCGCGAATTAAGGGGGTTGCAGCGGGAAATAGGCGCGATCGCGTGGATTTGGCAATTAACCGCTGTGGCTTGCTCGAAAAGCGCAAAACTTTGATTAACAAGCTATCGAAAGGATTTAAGCAGCGAGTCGGGATCGCGCAGGCGTTGGTTCACGATCCCCCGGTGGTGGTGCTGGACGAGCCGACGGTGGGACTGGATCCGCGCCAGATTATCGAGGTTCGTAATTTAATTAAGAGTTTGGCTGGCGACCATACGATTATTCTCTCGACGCATATTCTGCCGGAAGTGGATATGACCTGCGATCGCGTGGCGATTATCAACCAGGGTAAAATTGTGGCGACCGACCGGATCGATCGCCTCATGACTCAGTTGAAGGGGGGATCGGGATACGAGTTAGAGGTCGATAGCGATGCGCCGACGGCGTTGGCGAGTTTGGTGTCGCAGTTAGGTCAAATTCCGGGAGTGCGGTCGGTCGAACCCCATCCGACGGAGGAGGAATCGCAACCGCGCGATCGCTTGCACGTGATGACCGAACCGGGGACGGAATTGGGACGCGAAATTGCCGCAACGGTGGTCGGATCGGGTTTGGGACTGTACGAAATGCGGCGCGCTCGTGCCAGTTTGGAAGAGATTTTCTTGCAATTGACGACGCAGGAAAATCCGGCGCAACCTGAAGAACCTTCGACGGATGAAAGCATTCGAGAAGACAGTCCGGACGAACCCCCTGACGAACCATCGGGAGATGCTTAAATGGGCGTGATTATTGGAAATTTGATTGCAATTTATCGCAAAGAACTCCAAAGTTATTTTAGCTCGTCCCTGGCGTATATCGTGGCGGGCGTGTATTGGTTGGTTGCGGGTTTTTTCTTTGTGGTTCTGTTGCTCGGTCCTGATGGGATTGTGGCTCAAGTAGCGATGCGCGACCAAATGGGAATTACCGATCCGCCGGTTGATGTTGCTTACGAATTCGTGCAATTATTTCTCAGCGTGATGGGATCGCTATCGTTGTTCGTGTTGCCGATTCTATCGATGGGATTGTACGCCGAAGAACGGAAGTTAGGGACGTTGGAACTGTTGGCAACTTCTCCAGTTACTAACTGGGTCGTTGCGACAGGTAAACTCTTGGGCGTGGTCACGTTTTTTATTACCATGGTGCTGCCATTTTTGCTGTACGAAGCGATCGCCTTTAATAGCGCCAGTCCCCCTGCCAATTTTGACGTTCCGCTGTTGGGACATTTAGGTTTAATTTTATTGGCAGCGAGTATTTTATCGCTGGGAATGTTCGTGTCGTCGCTAACGGAAAGTACGATTCTCTCGGCAATTTTGACGTTTGCGCTGGTGTTGTTTTTGTGGGTGATTGACGCGATCGCCAATAATATTGAAGGCGTTTGGGGCGAGGCGTTAAAACATATCTCGCTGTTGCAGAATTACTCCAATCTGGCGCAAGGTGTATTGGATATTGGCAGTTTAATTTTATTTGGTAGTTATATCATTCTCGGATTGTTTTTAACCTCGCAATCGGTGGACGCACTCCGATTTGGGCGATCTTAGTTTTTCTGACCTACATTCATTCGCGATCGCACTTCATTTCTTATCCATCTCGAACTATGAGCGCAAAGTGGTTTCAACGCTATTGGAAAATAATCTTTCTGCTCGGTCCCATCCTGCTAATTATGGGAATTTCGGCGGGATTGGTGGCTGGAAGGTGGGACGGCGTTCCGCTGGGATTGGTCATTGCGGGGATTGTGATTATCGCGCTGTGGGTCTTGGTACAATGGCGCGAATCCCAGGGATTTTGGAGTCGGCGATCCACGGAAGCGGGAACTAACGCGATCGTTTCGACAATTGCGGTTCTGGTGATTTTAGGGTTAATTAACTATCTCGGCGTCCGTTATTCCGTTCGGTTCGATTTGACCGAAGCGCAACAGTTTACCCTCGCACCGCAATCGCGACAAATCGTGCGGGAGGCGGAACGAAAGATTAAGCTTTGGGTGTTTTATCCCGAACCGACTTCCCAAGATCTGCGCTTGTTGAACAATTACGATCGCGTCGGGGGAGAGAATTTCAGTTACGAGTTAATCGACCCGACCCAACAACCGCAATTGGTGCGAGAATTCGACGTACAACAAATTGGCGACGTTTATTTAGAAGTTGGCGACCGCCGCCAGTTGGTGCAAAATATTCGCGCCGAATCTCTCTCGGAAGAAGAAGTCACCAATACTCTGGTTCAATTAACGAGCGATCGCCAGCCAACCGTATATTTTATTCAAGGTCATGGCGAACGCGCGATCGAAGCGGAAGGACAGGGAAGCCTATCGCGAATTGTCGGTCAATTGGAGAATCAGAGTTATCGAGTCGAACCCCTCAATCTCGCTGAAGGGGACGAGATTCCCGAGGATGCAGCCGCGATCGCGATCGCCAGTCCGGATCGAGAACTCTTCGACGCCGAAGTTGACAAGTTGGAGGATTACTTAGAACAAGGTGGCGGATTGTTAGTCATGGTCGATCCGGATGAAGATCCCGGCTTGAGCGAATTTTTAGACAATTGGGGAATTACGTTAAACGAGGGATTGGCGATCGATCCAGATCGCTGGGTGCAAGGTTACGGTCCCTCTGCGCCATTGATTATCGAATACGGAACTCACCCGATTACTCGCGATTTCGGTCAGGGATATTCGCTGTATCGTTTGGCGCGTCCAATTGAGATTGAAGAACGGGAGCAAATTAACGCCACGCCACTGTTATTTACCAGCGAAAATAGTTGGTTGGAAACGACGCCAGGGGAAGAAGAACCGGATTGGGAATATCACCCCACGCGCGATCGTAAGGGTCCTTTGGTGTTAGGGGTGGCGCTCAGTCGCGAGATTTCGCCGGAAACGTCCGAAACGGAGGAACAAGGGGAGGAAACGGAA
>CAYQUF010000043.1:0-28950 GCA_964420595.1 uncultured bacterium | reverse complement strand
CGCAGTCGAGGTGAACGCTTCAGGAGATTCGACCGCTACTTTAGCTGGAGCAATCAAGTTATAAGCAAGTTGGGTCTGTGAATGAAGAATCCCCTCGCCACAAGGGCTGGGGAGTGTCAAGACCCTAACTCGGGCAGCCGACCGCTTAAGCCAGTCATCAGCTTGAGCGGATAGACGCGCAGGGGCGTCATTTGTCGCAATCCCCACAATCCCAACTGACGCAGGGCGACTAGGGGCGGAAAATCGTTGGAGAAGACGCGATCGAGCAGGTCGGTAAAGCCCAAAATGGCGAGGTTTTCGGGCTTGCGCCAGCGTTCGTAACGTTGCAGTACCGAGAGTTGACCGATATCTTGTCGGTGTTGGCGCGCCTCTTGCAAGACTTGTGCGAGCGCTGCTGCGTCTCGGATGCCCATGTTGAGTCCCTGTCCGCCGACGGGGTGACAGCCGTGCGCCGCATCGCCGACTAATGCCAGTCGGGATTTGACATAGCGATCGCTCTGTCGCCACTGGACGGGAAACACAAATCGCTTCCCTTCTAAGCTCAAGCGTCCCATGCTGGCAACGTAGCGGGGGCGCAGGCGTTCGAGAAATTCGGCTTCGTCGAGGTTGGCGAGAGCTTGCGCTTCGGCGTGGGGAGCCGACCACACGATGCGACACCGATTGCCTGGTAAGGGAAGAATGGCGAAGGGCCCGCTCGACCAAAACCGCTCGTAAGCGATGTTGTGGTGGGGATGTTCGTGACGGATGGTAGCCACGAGGCACGATTGCCAGTACGACCAACCGTGGGTTTGAATGCCCGCATCGGTGCGAATGCGCGATCGCGCCCCGTCTGCACCGACGACCAGTCGCGATCGCAAGGTTTGAATTTTGCCCTCGATTTCGACTCGCGCGATCGCCTCGTTCTCCCGGTATTCGACGGTTTCGACGAGCGCCGGACACAGCCAATGCACGTTATCTTGTCGGTTGAGCCAGGTTTGCAGCGCCCCCAGCAACACCCGATGTTCGGCGACGTGGACGACGCGATCGGTGCCTAGGTCTTCGGGATGGAATTGCACGCCACCGGGACGACCGCCATCGGAGAGGCATATTTTCTGACAGGTAGCAATCTGCGGGCTAATTTCGTCCCAAATGCCGATTCCTCTGAAGATGCGTTCGGACAGCAGAGAGATGGCATAGGCTTGTCCTTTTTCAACGGCTTGCGATTGCGGGCGAGCTTCGATTAAACCGATTTGCAACCCCGAATCTTTCAATGCGGCGGCTAAGGTCGCGCCAACGATACCGCCACCGACGATAATTAAGTCATAGTCAAAGGTTGGGGAGGGTTCGTTCGAGGGAAACGCGGGGGATTGAGACAGCGACTCAAATGGCATTTTTGATGCTATGGTTCAATACAGTTAAGTTTTATGTATTTATTGTGACGCATTTAGGGAATCGGCAACAGGAACTTCTCCCTATCCCCCTATCTCCCTATCTCCTCCCGAACTGCCAGTATAACTCGACCCGAGGGCGATGGCGCGATTGTTGGCTTCAATGGCTTCGGTGTAGCGCCCCAATTTTTGCAGGGCGACTCCTTTATTAATCCAGGCATCGCGCAAGTCGGGTTTGAGTTGCAGTGCTTTATCCCAACTGGCGATCGCCTCTTCCCAACGTTCGAGGACGCCCAAACCAATGCCCCGATTGAACCAGATTTCAACGTCGTTGGGTTGCAATTCTAACGCCTTGTCCCAACACCCGATCGCCTCTTCCCACTGGTTTAAATGCTTGCTTAAGGTTAACCCTTTATTGTACCATATCGCTATGTCATCGGGACGAAATTCTAACGCTTTATCCCAACTGGCGATCGCCTCTTGCCAGCGTCCGAGTTCGTAGAGGATATCGCCGCGATTGTTCCAGGTGGCAGCACTGTCGGGTTTAACCTCGATGGCGCGATCGTACGACGCGATCGCCTCTGGCTTGCGATCGAGGTGTGCCAGTGCGTTGCCGCGATTGATTAAGGCGCGATGGTCGTTGGGAGCTACTTCTAACAGGCGATCGAACTGCGCCAACGCCGCTTCGTACTCTTTCTCATCCAGGTGTTTGACGCCCTGTTGGAACCATTGCTGAATCTCTTTGCGGTCGGAATCGGAGAATTTGGCTGCCATCTCGGCATCTCGAATCTCCATCGGCTCTTCTTCCGTTCCCTCTTGTGGCGGTGGCGGTTCCTCCATCGCTGGCTCGGTGGCGGGTTCGGGAGATGGCGATTCGACCGGACGATCGTCCCACGGGTCGGGAACGGGGTCGAGTTGGGACTCTGGCGGATTGGCTGAAGGGGTTGGGGAGGGAGGAACGGAATCGCGACCGATCGCTCGAGTGCCAATTTCGCCAGCGACTTGTGCCAGTTCGCCATCCCAGACTTCGCTCAATCGAATCAGGCGTTGTCCCAACTCATTGTGAGCCGTTGGCGAAGCGACTACAGTATCGCCAAATCGACGCAACCACGCCAGCCATTGCTCCGACGAAGCGCGATCGCTGAGGGTTTCGAAAAAGCGGCGAATTTGCACCCGCGTCCACCCCTGATGGACGCCATCGAGCAATTGCATGAAAAAATGTTCGTATTCCGCATCGCTCAACGGTCGGCGATCGTGTAATTTTGCCGGTGCGGGAGGCGCTTGCGACGGGGAGGGTGCCAGGTTCAGCCATCCCAAAACTCGTCGTGCGAACGTCACTATCCACTGCCAGATCCGCTTGAGCATGTGTTTCCCTTTCTTGCCTTGCCTATTTGATTTTAGAGTTTAGTGGCAGGTGCGATCCCTCAAAAGGGCGATCGAATTATTACGGACGGGGAGGCGTGCGATCGTCCATGGGGGGTCTTGGCGGCGAATTCCTGTTGCGATCGTCCCTGTCGTTCCCGTCCTCCATCTCGTCTCCATCGTCCATCTCCATCCCATCCATCGACGGCATGGCATTTTCAATGGCGCGAATGGTCGGCATCGGCAACCGAAAGCCATTGAGCAAGCGACTTTGACGGCGGCGTTGCATCCATTCTCGCATCGGCAGCCGCCGCACCGACCGACGCAGGCGTTCCGGGTCGAGGTTGGCGGGAGACAGTTGAACTTCTTCCCCCGGTGCGAGCAACAGTTCTTCCGCACTATCGCGAGGTCGAAAGCTCACCGTTCCTTCCCACGAAAACAAGAGTGCATCCCCTTCAGCCGGAATTTCGGCAAAGACCGTCGTCCCGCGAATCCCCGCCGTCCCCGCTGGCATCTCGATGTCCATCGTTCCTGGGGTTCCCGAGGCAATCCAGGCAATGATTTCGCCGCGCTCCAATTGTAGGCGATCGCTCGATTGTAGGGTCAGTTTCGCCTCGTTTCCCAAACGGAAGGCTCGACCGTCATCTAAATCAATTTGAACCAGAGCGTCCCCTTCCGTCCGAACGACCGCACCCGCGTTAAGGGTTTGATTGACGCGAGCCTCGGTTTCGGCATCGCCGGAGGCGGGTTGCACCCGAACGGGGGAGCCTTGAATTTCTCGAATCGTGGCGATCTCGTTTTGCGCCACCTGAGTTTCGACCGGTGCGGAGTCAGACTCGGATCCGGTGGGTGCGGATGTCTCGGCTTCAGAACCACCGCAACTGGTCAAAGCCACGATCGCGAGTAGACTGAGGAGGGTTTGAGCGGTCTTCATCATTCAGAGAACACTGGCGACAGAAGAAACGATGACCCTGCGGGCGTTGGATGCTCCAACAATGCCAACAGTCTAGCTCGGATCGGGAGCGATCGCCCTTGATTTTTTAAATCATTTTTGAACTAAATATCGAGAATGACCGTTGCCGTCCAACCGTCGTCCGTTTGCCGTAATTCAAACTGATGTAAGGTGACGGCTTTGACGTCAACCCCCTGGTCGTGGCGGTTGGGATCGAGGATTTCGCCTCTCATCTCGGCAGTGAGTTGATAGCGATCGCCAAGGCGATCGAGGTCGAGCGTTTGAGGCTTGAGTAAGAGTTGTTCGGTATCTTTGTAGTAGATTAATTCTTGGATAAAGTCGAACAGCAGCATATCCAGTTCGTCGTTATGGAGGTGGAAGGTTTGCGCCTGCTGCGTCGCGATCGCCTCTGGGTTGTGGACGCTGACGGCGAGAAAGGCATCGGCGGCGGATTGAAAGATCGCTTCGAGGGTCGTTCCCCAGGCGCGAAAGGCAACATCGGCGATGGCGATATCTTCGAGAAATTCGTAGGTCATCTTACGCTTGTTATATTTTTAAAGCCATCGGATTGGTAAGATAAACGCATTCTTAAATCCTGCCACTTGAAATTAAGATGCAGACGGGTTAACTTTCATTAGCGATCGAGCTAATTGACTGACGAAACTTAAAAGCACCAGGGCAGAAAAGTAGAAGCCGACAGAGCTGGAGGGGATTGACAAACAGAAGGGGAGTCAGCCTCTCCGGTCAGATATCCCCCAAACCCGAGCGTTCTCTAACTTTCCCCTCTACAATGCCCTGAACGCCTGGATGGGTCAAGCCTGTGTTTGGAAACACCGGGATCGTCTCAAAATGGATAGCTGGTAGCTCTGATGCACCCCGGGAGCGTTAACTGGACGCGATTGAAATAATAAAAACTATTTCAAGGTGCTGTATTTCGATCTATATGCCTCTCAACCCTAAAAAAATCGACTGGTTTCGCCGCCAACTCAAAACCTGGTCCAAACACCACCTCAGAGATTTCCCGTGGCGACAAACTCAAGATCCCTATACCATTCTTGTCGCCGAATTAGTCTTGCAAAAAACCGACGCCGAAACCGCACATCCCCTGTATCGCCAATTTATCCAAAAATATCCAACATTAACCGATATCGCTAACGCTTCTGTCGAAGAACTCGAAGATCTCTTAAACCCCCTTGGATTACACTTTCGCGCCACCCGACTGTACGAACTGGCGCACCAATTGTTAAACCATCCCGTCTATAAAGGTCGAATTCCCCAAACCGAAGAAGCGTTGTTACAATTACCGGGAGTTGGCAAATACACCGCGCGATCGCTCCTCGCCAATGCATTCAATCGACCCCTCGCCGTCCTCGATACCAACGTGGCACGGATTTTAGAACGATTTTTTGGCATTCAAGGCGGTCGGGTCAAATCTCGCGATCCGCTACTTTGGAATACCGCGCAAGAGGTCGCCCCCAAACGGAAAGTGGGAGGGTGGAATCTTACCCTAATTGACTTTGGCGCACTGGTTTGTACGGCGCGAAATCCGCGTTGTCAAGGGTGTCCGTTACGCCGCCAATGCAGTTACTATCGCGCGACTTTAGACCGAGAGGCGATCGCAGAGGGTTAACTGATTGTCGCCACTTCAAAGATTCGCATAACTAGGAAAAAATGCCCCAGTTACGCGGCATTGAAACTGAGGCATCGGTGCATCCCAATTATTAGTATTCCATAAGTTGCATAAAAAATCAACACCTCGGATAGATTGCTCCTTTTATATATTTTGTCAATTTTGTCAAGCCCTAACTGCAAAAAATTTACGTTTCCGAGGCGGGATCTACCTTCAAGCCGAAATAGGTCAGCACCAACTCCTGGGACCCCGTATTGGTAATTTCGTGAACCTCTCCCGGTTCGACCGCCGTACAGCTTCCGGGAAATAGCGAATACTCCTGTCCGTCGATGCGAATCGTTCCCGACCCCGCCTCGACAAAGAACACCTCACACATATCTGCGTGGGAGTGAGCCGCCGCCACTTGACCCGGTGCAAACCGTGCTTGTGAGAAATTGGTTAAATGGGGTAAATCTCCCGATCGCAGCATCACCTGTTTCTGGATGTCCGGGTTGTGGGAGACGGAGGTGGTGGAAATTTCGTTGAGGGAAGTGCGTTTCATAGGCGCGATCGCTGGTATTCTAGAATAGATGGATCCAAAACTAGGGTAACTCAATATGAATTATTTAGGGTCAGGAGATAATAAATTAGTTCACGTCGATTATCAAGATTTACTAGAAAAGATTTTACAGCAGATTCAACAGAAGAATCCATTTAATGAGTTGCGACCTCAAAGCAATCGAATTATTATTAAGTTGGATGAGATTGCCTACGATCTTTATCGTCAATCCATCGAAGATCCGATTTTCACGATCCATCGATCTCGCTCTGCAACTCTCAATTTTTCCCCGGATTTTGCAGAAAAATTTCCCGGTTTAGTTCGGCAAATTCGCGATCGCCTGAGACAGCATTTTCACGATCGCCTGAATGCGGTTGATTTCAATTTAAACAATTTTATCAGTCCATTACAGCAAGGAAATGCCGAACAACTCAATTTTACCTATAACTTTCCCAGTGCAGAATCCGTTCCAACAGCTGGCTTGGAAACGCGAGAAAACGGAGTCGGAAATGACTCGCTCCTGAAATTTCATAAATTGACGATCTCTGTCAGTCAGATTCACCAGTTTCAGGAACAGATGAGACAGGGATTGGGAAACTATCTGGAAGAACAGCTAGACGACGAGGAAGATCTCGAAGAAGCTCAAGAAGCGTTGAATGACTTAATTGAAGATCGGGACAATTCGGATTTTTATCGCTTACAGCGGGTGGTGGATACGGAATCGTTGGGGAAACTGAAAAAAGAAGCCAAAATCTGCTATTTGGAATACCTGCAGAATCAGATCGATCCTCAAACACATCCCAATGTCGTGTATTTACAGGATTTAATTCGGCGGTTGCGAGCGATTGAGGATTATATTAACGATCCGAATAAGACCGATGGCGATTACCAGGTCAGCTATCAGGGAGAAAGGCTGAATTATAAAGATTGGTTCTCGCGATCGGAATCTCTCGACGCTCTTCCAATTATTCCGATAATCTCGGATAGTTTGGGAGAAACAACCAGTCCAGATGGGACGGAACGGACGTTCACGTTTGGCTTGAAAATGAAATTTGGCAATCCGGTTCAGGCTTATGGCGGTCAGGATGTATTTGACTATTACCTAGATATCCTCAATCCCGATAACTTTGCACAAGTTCAAGAGAGCGATCGCGGAATCGTGGCTCGCAAAGTTTTGCGGTTATTGTTTCTCTACTATTTCGTCTTTGCAACCAATAGCAATCCCGCTACGTCAGACTATCGACTGGAGTCGGAACTAGAATATGATGTTCGCGACCGATTCGATGCTGTAATCTTGGAAGTGTTTCGAGGGAACGACGAGGAACGCAAACAATCGATTCTGCGAGGCTTAATTCAAGGGTTTAACACCTATCATGTTCGGGATAAAATCAAAAGACTCAGAAACCTGCTTCAAAACTCAATCGGACGCATCGGTATTCTCCCAACCGAATGTTTTCGTCGGGAGATTGGAGTCGGTCGAGGTATCTTAGAAGACAGCCAAGACAATTTGACGCAGGGACGGATTTTTAAGGATGTCGTCCGCAATCCGAAGCAATCTCTTCGCTATATCACGATTAAAGACGCTCATCCGTCGGAGAGTACCTTTTGTCAGCTTCCCGCAATCCTGCAATTTGATGATATTCGCTACTATCAGGCTTCCGCACAAGAGATATTTAATATTGACTACGATCGCCGCGAAACAATCTTACAACTTCCCGTCTTGGTCACTCCCGATGGCGAGTTGAGTCGAACAACCAGTCGCAGTGACTTAGCTGGTCAAAAAATGATTGTGTTTGGCTATCATAACCGTCACCTGGATCGCGATCGATGCGACTCAGTTCAGGGATTTATCTATCGGTTTGCGATGTCTCTGTTGTTTTATGTCACATTACAGGTAATTTTGGAGGAATTATCCCCTGGGAATGACTCTCTATTAATTCCCATCTTTCGATTTCATGAAGGGGATTCCAATCATCCGTCTCGGTCGGAAGAGTTTATGGCGGATATGTCCAAACTGACGGCTCATTTACTGAATTCTCGGTATTTGTCCAACTCGCAAGGATTCAGAATCAGAAATCGAGATAGCAACAGGTTGAGAAATGCATTTGCTTCGCTATATTCAGTGTTACCGCAAACCTTTCAGTTTGTAGAATCGTCCCCTCGCAACGAAACTCCCTTGGATAAATTGGCGTTGGTGGTGGTGTCGAGTTTAGAAAGCGACGGATTACCCAGCAACCGCGATCGCGATTTGGGAATTTATACTCTGTTTGGAGAGGCGATCGGAATTACTAACGAAGGGGGAAACATTCGGATTCAAATGCTGAAAACGTTTTCCCAGAATTATCCGAAGCAGGTGTTATACCGAAATCCCTCGATTCTCAGCGATGTGGTGCAGAATCTTCACCGACAAGGCTATCATCACATTCTCTATATTGCACAAGCTCCCTATAGCAACAACCTCAACTTAACTAACGTGCGAAATGAAACGCAATTTTATTTCATGTCGCCAGATCTAATTCGTTCTATTACGTCAGATTTGGAGGATATCCATATTTATCCGATTTTCTTCAATAAGTACTACGTTCGTAAATCCAAGAAGTTAGTTTCAACGTCCTACCAGCTTCAGGATACGGAAAATCTGTTAAATCTCGTTAAAGATCCCAGCCAGCAGATGGTAGTCTTTTTCAACCTGTTTAATGGAATTACTGTGGGACGAGGGGACGAGCGATTTTACAATGGCGTGATGTCGTACTCGACCCTGTTGAATATCTATTCCGAAGTCCTCGGCGATCGCAGTATCCGACAGGGATTGATTTACGACGGTTCTCTCAAACAGGACATTCTTCGCTATCTAACCCTGTTTCACTTTTTCAGGCTAGAAAGAATCCAGAGAGAACCCAAGTTAAAACTAGACCCCTACGAACACATTATTGGCGATGAGTCGTTGCGGAAAAATGCCGTATTTTATCACATGGACGGACGCAGTTACTTTAATAATCTCGCTTTTTTGACTGAAGTGGATTCAATTTTATATCCCCAAGTTCGCCGCGAGGAGGAAAATCACTAACTATGATTGCAGAAGATTTAGGACGGTTGTTTGAGGTTGGGTTTAATATTGGGATTTTAACGGCGATCGCACAAGCGGATCTCCCACACAACTTTGGCGATCGCTATCAGCGGGATTTGCATCGGTTAGAGTTTCCCCGCATGGTCGATCGCATCTGTCGAAAATCCAATATCATCGATCCAGGCGATCGCGATAAGGTCGAAACCTGGGGACTGTTTTTACTGCAAAAAGGCTGGCTGTCCGGGTTGAACTTTTTCCGAGAATATTTGCAATCCTTGGGAAAATATTGGTATAAAGCCGAAATCCTCTACTATCAATGTTCGTTTGCGGGAAAAAACAGCATTGGATTGTACAATAAAGACGAACGTCAAGAGGTTCGCGAGTGGTTGTCGCAGTTGGGGAACGAATTTACGACGCAATTAGACAGCCATCTGCGGCGATATCTGCAAAAAGGGGAATTTTTGCGAGCCGATACGCTGATTTTATTGCGATTGCGCAAAAAACTCAGAATTTTGGTCGTGGATCTATCGGTCTTTTCAGTCAGACAAGCAACAGATTTACTCGATCTCAAAGATAAAAATCTAGACACTCACCGTCGTCTGCTACAACGGGAGGTTAGTTATCTCAAATCTAAAAGCGTGTTTGCAATGCTGCGACTGGATACTGGAGAGGACGGGAATCTCGATTTTGAGTTTTCGGAAAATTTGACGCGATACTTTACGGCGTTTAAGCGACAGGATAAGGAAAGTGCAAAATTAATTCAAGCGGGAAGTTACGGCTATAGCTTTTATCGATTTCTGCAAAACTTCGAGCAAGTTCAAGGAAAGGCGATTGCTCCAGACAATATCCGGATTAACGTGGTGGGATATAGCGATCGCTCCCTGAGCATCATGTCCCTCCATCCCCAACATTCCCAACACCTAAATTTACTCGAAACCTGTCATCGCATCTACACCCAAGAACCGCGAGATGAGGAAATTCGCACTGCGAGAACTCAGTTATTGCAAATCATTCGACGCAATGTCGCTAGAAGCTTTCAAGATGGGAAAGTATTTGCGAAGAATTTAACCAAGATTCAGCCAGATCGCATTAATTGTATTCCCCCTCACCGGGAAGTTATCGAAAATTTTAAGTCCACTCGAGAATTGCGATCGCCGCATGCGGAAGCAGTGCAAAATGCTCTCGATTCGGACAAGACATTTCTATTCCTGACGGGAAATCCGGGGATTGGGAAAACAACCGCAATTGTCGAATATTTGAAATCCAAGGTCGATGAAGGATTTCTATTTTTCTATGTCAGTCCTCGCAAGCAAGTCAATTTAGACATTATTGAGAAATTTAAAAATGCGAAAACGGGAAAACTCTGCGACGATCGCCTGTTTTGCATAACGACGGACGCCACGGTTATCGATGAGCATAACGATCGAAAAGTGGTTAAGTATGTCTCGGGACAACATCGCGACGTTTTTTCCAGTCACGGAATTCAATTTATCCCGTTGGACGATCCGCCACCATCTCGATCGCCATCTTCGCGTTCGATCGAACGAGTCAACGATCGCGAGTTAGTCGGTTCCGATAAGCGCAAACCTGGTGTATTGTCTACCCTTTGCGAAGGGATCTACAACGCCATTAACGACCCTATTTCCAATACTATTGTCGCCACTTCTTGCATTCAATCTCTGAGAATTACCGGATCGGGTCAAAATACCTTAGAGCATTTAAATACAATTTTTAAAGGATTTTATAACGAACGAGAGGGAACTGTTAATTATGCAAAAATGCGAGAACTGTCCGGTCGCATCAAACATATCTTTATTGCGATCGATGAAATTACTGGGGACGATAGCGGGGTTGAGTTTTTGCATGGAGTTAAGAAGATTATTGAGAAGTACAAACTCGCCAATCCTGAGTCGGGATTGAATACGAAAGCGATCGTCGCTGATGCGTCGATTGTGGAAGGGAAGGCGATCGAGCAACATTTGAAGGATACGTCTCCAGAACCCGATAAGATTTTTGTGCGTCAAGTCCGCGAGACACCATCGAATTTGGGGATATCCTGTCAATCGTTTAAGTTTAAAAAACACAATGCGATCGCCATTAACGCCAACTCCTATCCAGCCAAACGGCTCGCAATTACTTATAAACCGTTTGTGGAGTCGATTCGGTTCGACCCCGATCGTTCGGATGACCTCCAAAAAGAACTCTCTAAAAAAGTTCGACAAGAAATTTTAGACGATCTCAACGAACTTCGACACAGTGGCGATCGCAGTCAGATTTTGGTGTATATCCAAAACAAGCAGCGATTGCAGGAATTAATCGAAACGATTCAAGCTCAAGAGAAGTTTGTCAAGTGGGAAGACTATTTAGAAATTCACGCCAATTTATCCGACGAAGACCGACAGGAAATCCACACCTATCGGGATAAAGTCCGAGTTATCTTTATGACCTCGTCCGCGAGTCGGGGATTATCCTTTCCAAAATCGCAACATATTTTAGTGGAAGTTCCCCAATTCCAAGTCGAAAAAAACCTCATGGAAATTATCCAAGTTATCTATCGCTGTCGGGGACAGTTTTGGGACGGTCGAGAATTGAAAACTTTGGACGATGCAGAGAAATCGCTGACGTTTTATTTGCGCGATCGCGCAGTTTATTATGGAGACGACGACAGTCGCGACCTGTCGGTTCAAGAAAGTGTCCTGAGTCTGTTCAATTTGTTAGTCATTCTCAAAACCGCGATAATGACCCGAATTCGCGGATACGGAAAAATCGGACGCCACAACTTTATGATGATTCCGATTGGGGGAAAATCGGTCTTTTCATCGGGTCAGAGTTTGTCGGGTCAATTGGCGAAGCTGGTGCGAGATTTACATAAAGAACACAGGCGAAATCCGAGAAATACAACAATTCTAGAGTTAGCGGACGGCTTGCAAAATTTGCTCAGTCGAGGAGAGTTTTTGCTAAGATCTGACAATCGCGGCGATCGCTCGGAAATGTCTTATTTGAACCTGCGAGATGAATTTAACCTAGGGTTCGCACAACGCTGCGATCGCCTGGATGGATTGCTCGAACTTCCCAACATCGAACCGGGTCACGTTTGTGGGAGTTTGTTGCTGGTTCCCATCAGCCAAAAAACGCTGCTGGAAAACTATGAAATGCGACTGTCGCAAATCAACCGCTATGCAACTTCGGAGATTTTGGATCAAATGTTCGCCATTCGGGAGGGTCGCGACTATCCCCCCAGTCTGAAGGCGTTAATGAAACGGGGAATCGATCTGATCCGGGAGCTGCGAAAACCCCACGAGTACACCCAGCGACTCCAACAGCAGAGTTCGTGGAGCGACCAATATTATGCAATTCCGTTGTTTGCATTTCTGGTTGGGAATATTATCTGCGATTACTTTAAAAGCGATCGAACCGAACCCGACAAGGGAATGTTTCGCCAGATTTTGAACAGCTATATCCGTCAACTCTATCCCTGCGATCGAGTATTACCCATCGGCGATCGCTATCGAGACTTTCCATTTCTTATCTTCCGCAGTTACAGCCTTCAACAGATGCGATCGCAACTCTTTACCCATCGCTATCTTCTAACTTCCAACGAACTGAATATCCTCAATTTGATTTTAGGGGTTGACGATCGAGAGAGAGTTCGGAGATAATGAGGTGGTGGCTACTATGTTGACTATATAATCAACACGCGAATTATCGAGCCAATCCCACCCGCTGCGGATTTGCCGTCTCGCTCATCTCCATCAACGCCACTTCCCACACCAATCGCGGTTGCGCGTACGCTCGGAGATTCTGTCGCGCCGTTTCGAGCAAATGCAACAAGTGTCCGTTCCCCTGGCGCTGCCAAAACGATTGTTGCAGGTAATCGAGCAACCACAGTTGCGCTTGGGTATCGAGAGCGCGATCCACTTCCCGAGCGAGTTCTAGCGCCTCCCGCATCGACCGGGGAACGGTTTCGAGCCGCTCGACCAACTCCGGCGGAATCGCTTGTAATTGCTCCCAACCCGCGATCGCCGCTCCCGGACTTCCCTGCGCCATTCCCATCACCGAGGCGTGCTGTCCGATCTCCCCTCGATCGCAGCGTTCGAGCACCTGCGCCATCTCCGGGGGAGACAGGCGATAAAACGGGATTTTGGCACAGCGAGACACCAGGGTCGGTAACAGCGAATCGGTGGTCGGCGCAATTAAAATCAACGTGGCGCGTCCCGGTTCCTCCAGCGTCTTGAGCAAGCCATTCGCCGCCGCTTCTGCCATAGTTTCGGCGCGATCGAGAACCACAACGCTGCGACAGGCTTCTAGTGGCGGACGCGACAGAAATTGCCCGATTTCGCGCACTTGTTCCAAGCGAATTTGCGGCGGTGCCTTGCGCTCGATCCCCATCTCAGCGGCTTGGGAGGCGGAAATGCGCTTTCCTTGGTGCAAATAGGTGGGTTCGACCCAGAGCAAATCGGGATGGTTTCCCAGTTGCTTGCGCTTTTGAACCGAAGCTAAGCCGCGCGTGCGTTGCAGATCTTCGTCGCTCGGATCGCGATCGCCCCCCCTGGTGTCATGGGATAATAACAGTTCGGCAAAATTACGCGCTGCCAAACTGCGTCCGACGCCATCGGGACCGACAAACAAATACGCCGGTGCGACGTGACGCTGCACGATCGCCTGGGTCAGCAGCTCCACGGCTTGATGTTGCCCGATTAACGATTCAAAAGCCTTCATAAGTTTAACCGTCCGATTGGCACCCTATCGCTTCCCTTGATACCACTTCGCCAGCCACTCTTCCACAACGGCGCGAATATTGGCAGCAACTTCGACTTCAGTGGCGCTAGAATCGACCCGGACGATGCGATGGGGGGCAGTTTGGGCTAATTCGGCGTATCCCTGGCGAACTCGCTGGTGGAAGGCGATGCTTTCGGCGTCGAGCCGATTGATTTTACCGCGACGGCGCGCGCGTTCCAGACCGATTTCGACCTCCACGTCGAGCCACAGGGTCAAATCGCCAGTTAAACCTTGGGTGGCGAGGGCATTAATTTGAGCGATCGTGTCTCGATCCAAGCCGCGACCGTACCCTTGATAGGCGACGGTGGAGTCGGTGTAGCGATCGCACAGGACGATATGCCCCCGATCCAGGTGGGGTTTGATAAACTCTTCAATATGTTGGGCGCGATCGGCACCGTAGAGCAGCAGTTCGGCGCGATGGCGGATGGGTTGGCGCAAGTGGCGATCGAGCAACACCTCGCGCAACTGAAGTCCGAGTTCGGTTCCCCCCGGCTCTCGCGTCTGCACCACCCCCTTCGGGAATCGCTCCTGCAACCACTGATACACGTGCTGCATTTGGGTGGTTTTCCCGCACCCTTCCACACCTTCAAAAACAATAAATTTTCCGCCCATGCCCTCGCGGTTTGACTACGATAATTTCCAGGTAAAGAAACGTATCATCGAGTGCGAACCCCCGATCGGATGCTAAATTAGCTGTCAGGCGAGATATTCCCCAACTCGGGTTCGTTCGCTCGGACGATCGCTCGGGGAACTCGCCAATGGCACTCATCCTAAAATACAATTCAAATTAAAACTCAGCTTCAAAGCTCGCACGGGGAGCTTGCGCGACCAGGAGGTTATTTATCGTGAATCCAGCAGAATCGCTCAATCCACAAGCACTCAAAGCCGAAGTCTCTCGGTTGACCGAGGAATTGCAAATGCGCGATCGCCTCGTGGAACAGTTGTCTCAGGAACTGTTCCGTCTCGTCAAGGGGCAACCGGAAACCGCTCGGTCGCACGCCGAAGATTCCGAACAGCACAAGGCGCAACTCGAAGCGCTGCACCAGCAACTGCACGAGGTCGAACAGCAGGTACAATTTTACCAGGAGCAGATTAGCGAACGCGACGGCGAAATCTACCAACTGCGCCAGTCGGTGCAAGAGCTAACGGATCGCTCCCGGATGCTCGAACAGGTGGTGCAAGAGTTACCCGAAATCTATCGCGAGAAATTTGCCGAACGCATTGCGCCGGTGAAAGAGAAGGTGGCGATGCTGCAACGGGAAAACCGCCAGCTCCACGCCGAGTTGCAAAGCGTCAGCTACCGATTGGCGGTGCGATCGCGTCGTTCCAACCAGTTGGATCTGCCGAGCTTTCGAGGCGGCTCGGGGGGCAATAATACCTCGCTTCCCTCGTTTGGCAATGCCTGAAACCGATCGGCGCAATCCCTCGATCGCTCGGGGGATTTGGACTCGGAATCGGGCATTGAGCATGAGAAATATTTAGATTCCAAACTGGATAGACCAAATCTATCCAATTTTTGGGTACTAGAAGGCGATCTAACTCAAACTAAAATATTGAATTGCCTGAGTTTGCGTGAGGTGAAGAGCGAACCGGCCGGGCACCCTGATTCAATCGCCAGGGCGTTCGGTTAGACCGCCACTAATTCAACGCGATCGTTTGAGATGGTATCGAACCTAAAATTGGCGATCGCCGCTTCGTAACTCTCGAAAATTTCAAACACGCGATCGAGTTGAGTGATTTCAAAAATTAATCTAATCGTCTCTTTTAAATTGCAAATGACGAAATGGCATCCCTTTTGACGGGCTGCATTCAATCCCGATACTAAAGCAAATAATCCCGAACTATCGATGAAATTGACCTGCGCCATATCGATCACCCAAAGGGAATTAGGCTGACAGGTTAACTGAGCGATTTTTTGTTGGAACAATATCGCGCCATTGGAATCCAAACGCGCTTGAATTTGAAACACGATGGGAGAGTGAATTGTCTCGGGGGTCATAGTGGGGTATCCTCTCGATGATAATATTCGGCTTACTTAGCAGGGTAAGGAATTATCGATAATGGGTGCTATTGTACAGCATGTAATTGGCAAGCGGGGATCGCATTGGCAAAGCTTGCCCTAAATGTGATTTACATCACATTGTTAGAGCGATCGGGATAACTCGCGACCCAAAAACTCGTACGACCTCAATTGACAGAATTCCTGCCAGCGCGTCAAAATACAATGAGATACGTAAATCTCGTTACAAACGCGACACTGAATGACTGAGATCGTCTCCCTAGAGACCCTGCAAGAACTCGCACGACAATACGGTTACTGGGTGGTTTTCCTGGGGATCGCGCTAGAAAATACGGGAGTCCCCTTACCCGGAGAGACGATTACCCTCGTAGGCGGGTTCCTGGCAGGCACCGGCGAACTCAACTACTGGTGGGTACTGATCTGTGCCCTGGGAGGCGCGATATTGGGCGACAACTGCGGCTATTGGGTCGGTCGATGGGGCGGTTGGCGGCTGATGCTGCGGTTGGGTCGGTTTTTCAACATTTCGGAAACGCAACTGCAAGGCGTGCGCGAAGAATTCAGCCGTAACGCCGCACGAGCGGTCTTTCTGGGACGTTTCGTTGCCCTATTACGGATTTTCGCCGGCCCCCTCGCTGGAATCGCCCATATGCCCTACTGGCGATTTTTATTGTGCAATGCAGGTGGTGCGGCGTTGTGGGCGTCGGTGATGGTCAGTTTGGCATTCTTTGTCGGACGCATCGTTCCCCTGGAGCAATTGACCTCCTGGGTGGCACAATTTGCCGTTATCGCCCTGTTAGCGGTCGTCGCTTGGATAATTATTCCCCGCTGGCTCGAACGCCGCCAGAGACTGAGAGCGGAGGAACAGTCGAGGTAACGGGTAACTAAAACGGACTGGTGGTGTCAATCGCGTTGCAATCGCCCAGTAAATTCGCCGTCGCCAACCGCGAGACTTTGGGATGTTTCCAATAACCGCTGTGGTCGGATACCAATCCCAACGCCATCGTCACGTCACCCATGCGCTTTTTGAGCCGTTTTTTGAGAAAATTGCGATCGCCGAGGTATTTGTCCCGTACGTAAACCGGACAGTTCGAGTCAATGTCCAAGCTGGCGCGAATGGGATAGGCGAATACGTCGGATGCGTGGACGATATTCACCCATCGCAATGGTTGTTTGCGATAGCGACTGGCAAATTGCTTGAGCTGTTCGGGTTGAATATCGAGCAAGCGGTTAAAAAATAACAGCGGCGAACCGAGGGTAGTAATGCTGCGGAGAATGACTTTGCGATGGCGACTGGGCGGACTCAAGCCTTTAATCGCATCGCGAATGTAAAAGGCAGGATCTCCGGCACGAAACTGGTCGGAAAATAGAATATCCCACAAGATAACGCTACTGAGCGAGTGGGCGACGATATGGATGTCTCGTTCCTCGGGAAGCGATTTAATAAAATTCAGCAATTGCAAGGCAATAACCTTTCTCACCTCTTGCCCGGTTCGCGGGTTTAAGTAGTTAAAAATATCGCTAAAAAATTCAGTCACGAACTGTTTTCTGCGATTGTAATAGTGAAGGATATCTTCCGTATCGATATGGGGATGATGCCAGCGAAAGGTTTCTAAATCTTGATTGACCCAATCCCACAGTTGATGGCTCTCGCCTAACACGTCTCCCCAAAATCCCGAGTAAAAGTTGGGGACGGGTAAGTCTTGCGCTCGAAATGTCTGCGTGACAAAATGGCGTAACGGCTCGGCATATTCAGTTCGACGAACCGACGCGCCGTGCATGAACCAAACTAGCATTCGAGATGAACCGATAGGCAAGTTTCCCAGACCAGCTTATCGGGTGGACGCTAAGTTGGGAAGTCAAAGCGCGATCGCCAAAGCGATACAATTTACCTAACTGCTCCCGTAATGATTTAATGACTCGCATGGTTCTAACTTGTCAACAATTGCTGCAAACCCATCCCGAAACGTGGCACGAAGCGACGGTACACCCGTTTCTGCAACAATGTCGATCCGGTCAGATTCAACCGCAGCAATTCAATACGTGGCTCGTCCAAGACTACTTATTCGTCATTGATTTTACCCGGATGTTGGGTCGCACCCTCGCGATCGCCCCTTCGTCGCATTTTAGCGTTCTCCTGGGCGGACTCAGCGCCATCCGAGACGAGTTGGAGTGGTTTCGCCACAAAGCCACCGAGCGTCAGTTGAACCTCAATACCAACAAACAGCCTACCTGTCGGGAATATTGCGATTATATGGATAGCTTGGCGACCCAGCCGTACGCAGTGCAAGCCACGGCACTCTGGGCGATCGAATTGGCGTACAATCAGGGTTGGCAGCAACCGGGAGAAATGCCGCCACCCTACGACGAATTTGCCAATCGCTGGGGCAATCCAGAGTTTACCGACTACGTGAAACTGCTCGAACGACAGGCGGACGAAGCCCTAGAATCGGCTCCCGATATCGTGCAGCAACACGCCGAGGAAACGTTTGTTCGGGTGGCGCAGTTGGAAAAAGAGTTTTGGCAGATGGCGTTTACGGCGAAGTCGTGACGTATCGGATTCGACGGGGCGAGGTTAGCGATTTGCCCTTTTTGCGCGCTATGTTATTTGAAGCGGCAAACTCATCGCTCTCCCCTTACTAACGAACCACCGTCAGCCCAAACTGCGAATTCCAGCCGCCAAACCCTCGCAAACCTCAGTCAAAAAATCTAAATCGAGGGTTTCCAATGTATCGCTCGGCTGATGGTAATGAGGATTTCGCAGATTCGCCGTATCCGTGACCATCATGGCGCGATCGCCGCGATCCCAAAACGGGGAATGGTCGCTGCGGCGGGTATCGGGAACCACTAACCCCCGCCATCCCGCTGGCAACCACTCGCACGGCGTCCCCACTTGACGGATGCTGCGACCGAGACGGATGAGGTCGAACAGGGTGGGAATGTTGCCGATTAAGGCAATAAAATCGCCGCGATTGGGATAAAAGTATTTTAACCCCGGCGGATAGCGTTGCGAATCGGGATTTGAATTGCGATAGCCTAACATTTCCAACGACAGCATCAAGCGCAAAGATTGACCTTGCTGTTGCAATTGTTCGGCGTAGTGCTGGCTGCCTTGCAATCCGTATTCTTCTAAATCAAATGCCACGAATTGCACCGGAGTATTGGCGGGTTGGCTGGCAAAAATTCTTGCCAATTCTAACAAGACGGCAACGCCAGAGGCATTATCGTCGGCACCGGGACTGTTGGGAACGGTATCGTAATGCGCGCCAATTAAAATCGGCGGTTTGGCATTACCGTTGGCGGCGGGTATTTTGAGGATTAAATTGCGATAGTCGCGAGAGGTTCCGACCTGCTTTGCTTCGCGATCGCGCAGTGGAAACCAATCGCTTTCGACCTCTCCCCACTGTTCCAAACAGGCGCGTATGTACTGTTGCGCGTAAAAATGTCCCGCTTGACCGAGATAGGGATCGCGTTCTCGGACGAGTTGAACTAGGTGCGATCGCAGGTTTTCTTTCATGCTCGGACATCTCGAAAAATCAGCTAATTGAGAATGAGATTTTGGTGCGTTACGGCGTTGTGTTTGTTGTTTATAACTGGTCTGTGCTTAAACCTAACTCACCCTACCAATCTTCTCTGCTACCGCTCTCTGTGTTATCTGTGTCTCTGTGGTGAATTTTTATATAAAATTGGGTTGTAGATTCGATCGTGAAACAGTTGGCGAGTAATACCCACCCTACCGATTTTAATCCGGCACGCGCAACGAACGAATCGCCTCCAGCAATCCCCTCGCCTTGTTCAACGTTTCCTCATATTCCGTTTCGGGATCTGAATCTGCCACCAAACCCGCTCCCGCTTGTACCGACACCTGAGAGCGACCATTTTCTCCCGGACGCACCACCATCGTCCGAATCGCGATCGCGCTGTTGAGCTGTCCTTCAAAATCGTAATAGCCATACGCGCCAGAATACGGTCCGCGACGGGACGGTTCTAACTCGTGAATAATCTCCATCGCGCGAATTTTAGGCGCGCCGCTGACAGTTCCAGCCGGGAAACACGCTTGCAGCAGATCCCACGCCGTTTTGTTCGGATCGAGTTTGCCAATCACGTTACTGACAATATGCATCACGTGAGAATAACGCTCGATCGTCATTAACTCATCCACCTGCACCGTCCCATTCGTACAAGCGCGACCCAAATCGTTGCGACCGAGATCCACCAACATCACGTGTTCGGCGACCTCCTTGGGATCGGCAAGCAATTCTTCAGCCAAGGCGCGATCTTCCTGGGGGGTGTTACCGCGCCGTCGGGTTCCGGCGATAGGACGCAAAGTCGCCACGCGATCGCCTTCTTGGGTGCGTTCCGCCTTCACCATCACTTCCGGACTCGACCCGATAATCTGCCAATCCTTAAAATTGAAATACGCCATATACGGCGACGGATTGATAGCGCGCAGGGAGCGGTACAGGGAAAACGGATCGCCCGCGTACTCCGCAGACAGCCGTTGCGAAATCACCACCTGAAAGATATCGCCAGCGCGAATGTACTCTTTGGCTTTGCGAACGTTCTCGCAGAATTGCGCCTTAGTCGTATGGCTCTGATAGGCTAACTCAGATGGCGGTGGCGACGAGGGTGGCGTCCATTCCAACCGCGTTTCCGGCACCGACAGGGGTAACTTCAGCTTTTCGACCATTTGCGCCACGCGATCGCGCGCTTGTCGGTAAGCCACTTCCAACTCCACCTTCGGGTCGCGCAAATCCGCAAATGCGATCGCCCAAATTTTGCGCTTCACCTGGTCGAAAATCAACAGGCGATCCACCTGCATCCACAAGCCATCCGGCAAATCCCCCGCCTGCGGCGGATAAATCGGCACGCGCGGCTCGATCCAGCGAATCAGTTCGTATCCCCAAAACCCGAACAACCCGCCAATCCCCGGCGGTAACTCCGGTAACTGCACCGGATGCACCGGTTCGAGGCAATTGGCGAGAATCTCGAACGGGTTGCCCTCAAAGGTTTCGACCGTACCGTCGCGGTAGGTTTGCTGCGTGCGATCGCCCCGAGCCTCTAAAATCCATAAGGGATCGCAGCCGAGCAAACTGTAGCGTCCCAACCGCTCTCCACCTTCGACCGATTCCAATAAAAAACTATAAGGTTGACCCGCGCAAACCTTATACCACGCCGACACCGGCGTATCCAAATCCGCGACCCACTCTTGATAGACCGGAACGAAATTGCCCTGTCGCGCTAGGGCGCAAAACTGAGAGAAATCGGGGAAAATCATTAAATGCTAGAAGCTCGAATTCGTAGAATGGGATCTTAATCTTATAGCAATTCGGTCGAGGCAACAGGGGGAGAAGAAGGCAACAGGCAACAGGCAACGGGCAACAGGGGGGAAGAAGATAGGGAGAAATGTAGGGGCTTGGTCTCCAAACCCTCCCCATTCTCGGATTGCTGGTGGCTGTCTACAGACACATTGAAGGATGAAGGCGAAAGGCGGAACGATCCGCTCTCAGCCTCCATCCTTCGCGAACGCACTGGGGCGCTCTTAGGCTTCGTACGGCGCTTTGCCGCTGAACTTCAGCTTCGCAGCTTCGGGGTTCTTGCCAATCGTGCGCTCTATCTTGCCGACGTAAGGACGACCTTCGTTAGCCTTCTCGGGGAAGACGCCATCTTTCGGATGGAGGTACTCGACTTCACCGTTGGGATAAATCCGGTAAATCTTGTAATCCTCGATCTTCGGCTTGAACTTGCTACGCAGTTGAGCGCCTAGAGCCAAGCACTGTTCCTTGCGAGCCAAATACAGCAGGTTTTCGCCCTCGTTCATCGTGGCTGCACCACCGGTAGGCATTTCAAACACTTGCTGCTTGGTGCTCGTCCAAGTGATGGCGTATTTTTCTTCTTTTTCAGCAGCGGAGAGCAAACCGCCCGTGCTGCCACCGAATAAAGGAGTCTTTCCAGTCAGTTCCGTCATAGATATATGATTACTCGCTAACGGTTTGAGGGCATAGTATCACTGACCTTTGACGAGTTTATCAATTTTGTCAACAACTGTAACAGTTGTTATCTTAATGTGGCGCGATGTTGACCGGAGGTAGACTTGCCCCGGTTCTGGCGGGAGGACGATTGGGAGGATTTGCGCCCGTTTCCGTCCACGATCGGAATTGTAAAGTGGAACTGGCTGCCGCTGTCTTTACCAGGAGATTCCGCCCAGATTTGTCCGCCCAAGCGGGTGATGATTTGACGGCAAATCGCCAGACCCAACCCGGTGCCGCTAGTGGTGCGGCGGAGCGCGCCTTCGGCTTGATAGAAGCGATCGAAGATAATTTCGAGTCGGTCCGGTTCGATTCCCCGTCCCGTATCCGATACCGTCACTTCCAACATCGGTTCGTCCCGCCGTTTCGCCTCGACGGTCACGTTCCCTTCAACCGGCGTGAATTTGCAGGCGTTGTCGAGCAATTTGCCCAAGACGTGAACCAGCCATTCCCCGTCGGCTTGCACTAAGGGCAGTTTGGACGGAATCTTGGTCGAAATTTCGGGGAGATCGTCCTCACAGCGGCGCGCGTGAATGCTGCTGAGGGCTAAATCCACACACTCTTGCAATGAGAGGGGTTCCGGGTGCCATTCGACTCGACCGCTCTCGAACCGCGACAGGGTGAGAAAGTCTTGAACCAGTTCCCGCAACCGTTCGGCATCGGCGAGGGCGGTGTTGAGCATCACTTGCCGCAAATCTTGGGGCATATCCGGTTCGCTGGCGAGGCTTTCGAGGCACACTTGAATGGTGGATAGGGGAGTGCGCAGTTCGTGACCCGTAATCGCGATCAGGTTGCTGCGGGTGCGTTCGAGGGCTTCGAGTTGTTGGTTTAAGTCCTCAAGGTTAGCATAGGTTTCGGCTTGGATCAGGGCAACGCCGACCTGAGTGGCGATCGCGTCTACCAGTGCCATTTCGTCCTCTTCCCATTGGTGGGGAGCGTCGCCGCAGTGGTGCAACTCCACCATTCCCATCAGTTGACCGCGATACAGCACCGGAACCATCAGCCACGCGCCAATGTCCCACTGCTTGACTAATTTCTGGAACGAGGTGTCGTTAAGAATCTCCTCGAATGGCTCGGATTCAGTTTTGGTCGGTTTGGTTTTACCAGCGGTTTTCTTACGACGCTTTTTGGGGGGACGGGTATCGGCAATAAAAATGCGCTCTTGCCGTTCGACGACGGCTTGAAATAGGGGATTGTCTTGCAACGACCAGGTTTTGCCCTCCATCGGCATCACGTCTCGGTTTAAAAATTCGTGCTGGACGGTGGTGGTGTCGTCGTTGGCTTTGCAGCGATAAATCGTGCAGCGACAGGCTTGCAGGGCTTGTCCTAATTCCTCGGTGGTGATTTTGAGGATTTGATCGGGATCGAGGGAGCCGCGAATTGCCGCCGTAATCGAGTTGACCAGCCGTTCTTTACGCTCTTGCGCCGAGATGGAACGATAGGCTTTGAGTAGCTTGTACTGACCGACTTGCAGGTAAGTCACCAAACGCTGGGCAAAGGGACCGGGATCTAGGTTTTGGAATCCCGACGGTGGGGGATCGGTGGGGGTATCGGGTTCGGTTGCTCCGATGCCGTAGGTGGCGCGCACTTGGGCGATTTTGTCGGAGAGTTCGGGGCGGTAGATGGCAATGCGAGCGAGCAATAAGTCCGCCGCTTTGTAGGTGACTTGGCGCTCGAAGGTCCAAATTCCCTCGAACCGACGGGAGGGATCGAGATCGATTTCGGAGCCTTCGAGCAACATCGTATCTTTGGTGGGGGCGACCCGTTCCCGACAGACGAGACAGGTGGCATAATTACGGGCGATCGCGATCAGGTGCCACTCGTTGGTGAGCTGGTCGTCCGGTTCGAAGGCGATGGTTTCGTAGCGATCGCTGCGACTGCTAAAATCCGATTCCGGAGCGGCGAGGACGTAAACCTGTGGCGTCAATTGGGAGATACGCTTGTACCGATGAGCTTCTTGACGGTAGAAGCGTTCCCGCTGAAAGCTAGCAATGACAAGGGGGCAATCCTCCCCATTTCCCGCCAGCACTTGATCTTCCATCGCGTGCGACAGTGCCGTGAGGGAAGACTTGAAATAAAGCTGGGGTCGCAGGTGGGGCAGGGCTTGCTGCAAATCTTCCAGGATGGAAGTCCGAATGCTCATCGATGTTCTCGTGCGTCCAATCTGGGCAAAATCCGCAACCGGGCGGCAGTTTGGGGAATGCGATAGGGTTCCTGGCTCGATCCGCGCGGGGCGATCGAGTGGTCAAATCTATTTCCATTGTGGACGATAACTTGCCCGGTTGAACAATGAGCGATCGCCGGACTTGCATTCTTGGCGCGTTCCGGTTGTCTTGGCGGGGTAGGTAGGCGGGGTTTCAGGGGCGAACCGGGCTCGGGCTACCCGCTGGAAATCATGATGGCGTCTCATTGACCGAACGTGACGGAACAGACCTACGCTAGGGATAATAGAGATATCACAATTAGCGATCGCCCCTGGATGGGTGGGGAGTGCAAACATTGGCGATCGCATTTGGAACTTTAGCTAAAGATACAGCGCGGCTCCAATCATCTGCGCTTTACTGGGAGTGGAAGTGAGGAAGCGAGTGCGTCTGGCGCTACCTGTCTAAATGTCGGTCAGTCTTGGGTTACAAATAGGAGATCGCAAGCCATGAAAGCGTTATGTGTATTTCTGTTTGCGTTGGCGAGCTTGACAGCCCTTGGCACGCCAGCGGTCGGTCAAGAACGTCCGAGCGATCGCGATAATTCAAATTCTACCGTCGAACCCTTGCCCGCAGATCCGCGATCGTCTGAAGATGATTTAACGGGATTGGAAATCGGTATCGAAGACCTCAACTGGCACCTCTCCAATCCCACGCCGGGAATTCAACTGTCTCGCGAAGACGAAACCACGGTCAGGCTGTTAGCCCCTCGCTATGAAGATGACGGCGAAGGCGGCGGCGTCCAATTCGACCTGACGGATTTCTAAACCATTGCGGCAGGATGGGTTGAGGTTGCCAATGCCCTTCCCATCCTACCTCGCGATCGCGCTTTAGCGACTGCCCTTATAAAACGGCTTTTTCACCACTACCGCCGGGTATTGCTTGCCGCGAATTTCGACTTGTAACTCCTGTCCCACCTTTGCCAAATTCGCGGGCACGTATGCCAGTGCAATCGGATAGCCTAACGTGGGAGACGGTGCGCCGCTGGTAATTTCGCCGACGGGTTTGTCGTCCGATAGCACGGGATAGCCGTGACGGGCGATGTTGCGTCCTTGCATTTGCACTCCGACCAGCCGTCGCTGTACGCCTGCTTGTTTCTGTCGTTCTAACGCGGGACGACCGGTAAAATCCCCCTTGCGATCGAGATGCACCAACCATTTCAATCCCGCTTCTAACGGCGTGGTGTCGGGATCGATATCCTGACCGTAGAGAGCCAGAGCCGCTTCGAGACGCAAGGTATCCCGCGCGCCCAAGCCGCAGGGTGCCACACCAGCCTCTAGAAGCGATCGCCATAGTTTTTTGCCCGTTTCGGGATCGACGAGGATTTCAAAGCCATCTTCGCCCGTATAGCCAGTTCTGGCGATAAATCCGGGTTGCCCGAGGATCTGGGTTTCGGCGTGTTGAAACGACTTCAGCGAGGAGAGATTCGCTTCGACCAGCGGTTGGAAGTAACGAGCGGCGTCGGGTCCTTGCAACGCCAGCAGGGCGCTGGATTGAGTTAAATCGTCGAGCTGGGTTTGGGCTTCGGGGTCGGACGTAGATTCAAAGTGCGCCAGCATCCAGGCTTTATCGCGAGATTTGGTGGCGGCGTTGACAATTGCCATCCCCCCTTGTTTGCCGTTATCGTCTTCGCCTTGATAGTAGAAAATGAAATCGTCGAGAATGCCGCCTTTGGCATTGAGCAAGACGGTGTATTGCGCTTGTCCCGGTTGCAGGCGCGATAAATCGGAGGGGACGAGCTGTTGCAGTTGCTCGACGAGGTGAGGACCGCGAAGGGCAAATCTGCCCATGTGGGAGATATCGAAGACTCCAGCGGACTCTCGCACGGCGGCGTGTTCTTGGCGAATCCCGCTAAATTGCACGGGCATTTCCCAGCCGCCAAAATTCGTCAAGCGAGCGTTACTGTCGGCGTACAGCTCGAAGAGGGGGGTGCGTGCGGGAGGTTTCGGTGCGTTTGCTTGAGACTTTTTTACGTCGGTGGATGCCACGAATTCTCATATCCTGTTGCGATTGACCTTTTCTATCCTATTACGATAGACCGGGTTGCTCCAAAGAGAACCGCTCATCTGGCAACAGGGAATAGGGAATCGAGACGGTGTCTGGTAGCGATACTTAGCGTTCTCGAAGTTTGGTGTCCTTTGTGTCTTTGTGGTTGAATTTTGCAGAACAATCGTCGTGCTAAATTCATTCTCTAGATTTTAGTTTAATTGGCTTTGTTTTGAATTAATGTCTGCACTTGCACTAAGGTTGGATTTAATTCGTAATTGCGTCGTTGGGTATTGGCTAGATAGGCTTGCTGTTCGGCTTCGATCGCCTCTACGTCTTGGGCGACCAGTCCATCCAACAACTTTTGTGCCGATCCGAATAGACGATTTTTGAGCCATCGCCGAAACCCAATGGGCAATTTGTGCAATCGCCAGAATGCTTCGAGAGAGGTAAAGTGAATTAGATAGGCTTTAGTCTCTGTATAGTCAATCGGGCAAAACAAGCAGTAAATTTTAAAATCGTCTCCCAAGGTCGAAACCCAATGGGGATAAATATAGCTCACGGTTAGGGGTTCGGGATGGAGGCGGCGCAGGGCGGGGAAAAATAACTGCGAGATCGACCAAATTTTATCGATTTTATAATAACTTTGAGCTTGATAAAACGCATCGACGCGAGACTCGCTGGTTTCAATGCGCTCTAATTTGGCATCCGCCCACGCTTGCCAGTCTTCGTGCAGGCGACCGTGGTACATATCCATTAAGTTTTCGATTAAATAGGAATAATGCGCCCGAGTGCGAATGACTGAAACCGTAGCGATGTAGTTGAGATGGTTCCATTCTGGCACGGAAAAATTTGCCCCGCTGTCGGGATCGCCATCGCCTGGGAAAATCCAAATAAATCCATCCCGTTCTCGAACTGGATAGACGCGAAGCTGACAATTGGGGAGTTTTTGGTTCTCGGCGAGATAGGGAACGTCCACGCACTCGCCGCGAGGGTTGAATTGCCAGCCGTGATAGGTACACTCGATGCGATCGCCCCGGACGCAGCCCCGACTCAGTTTAACCTGACGGTGGGGACAGCGATCCTCGATGGCGCAAATTCGACCCTTGCTGTCGCGATACAATGCGATGGCGCGATCCCACAACTGCACCCCCACCGGTTGCGCTCCCACCTCGCTGCTGCGCGCCACGACGTACCAGCAATCGAGGTCGATTCCCGCCGTGCGAATATCGCGGTTGTGGATGGCTGACATGGACTGAATCCGAGTAACTCTTTCCTTAAGAATTATTGCGCAATTTGGCACCCAGGCGATCGCTGCCTAAAGCGAACTACCGCAATCTATCATAGGTGGCTGCCGCGATTCATCTCGCGTTTCAATCAAAGATTAGAAGCGGTGGATTCTCGCGGGTTTGGCTAAACTAAAAAAGCAGCTCCACTCCGCGATTGCGCCCGTCAATGCCCGAATCCGACCGCTTTACCCCCCAACCGACCGCAGACGGTTCCTTTACCTTCTTTTCCGACGAATTTGGCGAAGCCTTCCACTCTCGCTACGGCGCGCGTCAAGAAGCATACTGTCAGTTTGTCGAAACGACTTGCCTTCTCGACAAAGCCGCGCAACCGAGCCTGTGCTTGCTCGACGTTTGTTACGGACTCGGCTACAACACGGCGGCGGCGTTGGATGCCATTTGGCAAATCAATCCCGACTGTCGGATCGAATGGGTCGGGTTAGAATCGGATCCGAGGGTTCCCAAAAGCGCGATCGCCCATCATCTGCTGCAAGATTGGTCGCCGCAGATCCAGCGCATTCTGGAGCAACTGGCGCGCCAGGGACGATTTCGCAGCGATCGCCTCAACGCCACTTTACACTACGGCGACGCCCGCCAAACCATTCAACTCGCCGAGCGGGACGGGATTCGCGCCGATGCCGTGTTTTTGGACCCGTTTTCGCCGAAACGCTGTCCGCAATTGTGGACGGTGGATTTTCTGGCGCGGGTGGCGCGTTGCACGAAACCGGATGGCTACCTTGCCACTTACTCTTGCGCGGCGGCAGTGCGATCGGCGTTAATTGAAGTGGGATTTGCCATCGCTTCGACTCCCCCCTTCGGTCGCAACGCCCCCGGAACGGTTGCCAGTTTTGAAGCCGCAGAATTACCGCCACTTCCGGCGATCGAACGGGAGCATTTATCGACCCGCGCCGCCATTCCCTATCGCGATCCGAGCGGGTGCGATCCGGCTGAGGCGATCGTCCGACGCCGTCAAATCGAACAACAACAGTCTAAGGCAGAACCGACTTCGCAATGGAAAAAGCGGTGGTTTTCGGCACCCCAGCCGCGCGATCGCGCAGAAGATTAACGCGAGTTTAATTTTGCGTTAAATTCAAAATTTTTGATTAAATTTCGCGAATTCCATTCAGATAGATTGAAATTTACTCGATCGATAAACGATCGTGCAATCGCAATTTAGCCAGCTCTCACAAGCGATCGAAGTTGGAATATAATATAGATTTATTTGTTTAAATTTTTGACTTGAGTTTATAAAAACAGATTGTAAATTTGACTCCCTCGAACTCACCTCGCCCCAGCAAAATCGGTGGTTTTTATCATCGCTTCTTGAGATCTCGATCGCATAAAAATACTAAATCGCCCAGGATAATATTCGAGCAGTTATCCTAAGATTGCAAATCGGTTCAGATGACTAAATTTTAAGCGAATAAATAAAAATGCGCGATCGATCGGGTCTTACAGAGAACATTGGATTTGCATGGGTAGGGGCTAGGAGCAAATTCTGTGAAAATTAGCAACACTCAGTCCGGAAAAATTCTTGTGGTTGACGATTATTCCTACAGCCGCCGAACCACCGCCATTTTTCTATCGTTACAGGGGTACGAAATTATCGAAGCCGACAGCGGTGCCGATGCGCTCTCTCGGATCTACAACGACAAACCCGACTTAATTTTACTCGACGTGATGATGCCCGGACTTGATGGCTTTGAAGTCTGTCGTCGATTGAAACAAGCCGAAGC
>CAYQUF010000042.1:5659-29790 GCA_964420595.1 uncultured bacterium | reverse complement strand
GATGCGACCTGTAACCCTAATTCTGTCGTGACGATGACAACACAGACTCCAGCGTGGGTTAAACATGTTGCCCGGTGAAGCGATCCGATCGCGCGCTTGCAGGGTGGCTTGAATTCGATTAATATTGAAAATTAATATCAACAAAACTAGCAGCAAAATCAGCAGCAATGCCAGTACACAACTGGCAAATTGCTGTCTGTTGCAGATTTTTGGTTCGATTGGCTACGTTTTAAAAAGAATTTTTACGAATTATTACCGAACTCACCACTCCAGTAGAGGTCAGATCGTGCAACGACGCAACCAACGCTCGCAACGCCGTCACCGAAATCGTCGCGGTTGGGAATATACGTTCGTGGGAGGGAATAGTCCCTGCCAGAATTCCCACCCCAAAGCCAGTGCGGAAGACGCCGTATTTCCCCTCTCCTGCGCGCGATCGGGCGATCGCCTGCGGATTGTGGAACTTCCCGAGGATCTATCGATCTCGCACTTGTACGTGGGGGCGCACTTGTCCGTTTCCCATCACACCTCCCGAGGGTCGATTATTGCAGACATTAACGGCGATCGCGTCGGATTTGGCTGCCATCAGGCGGATTCGATTCTCGTCTCTCGCGACCCCGATTCGGGAGGCGATTAAATATAGACGCCAAACTCGGAAAAATATGCCAACCTTGAAGGTAGCGTGATGCCAGCGAGGTATCCGAAACGCGATCGAAGGGGGAGTCGAGCATGAAAATTGGACTGGTTCGTTGTTTGGCAATTTCCATTGCGATCGCCAGTGGTTTGGGTTGCAATGCGATCGAGCAGTCAGCGGCGCCCAACTCGGACTATATCATTTTGCAAGAGAATGATTCCCTCTCCGATTATGTCGATCGTCCGGTGGCTTTAGACGGGACGCTGGCCGATATCCCGCTGCAACACATGATGCGATCGTCACCCGATCGCGCCGAGTCGCATTTCTATTTCAATCCGGACGAACGATACAATATCGGGCAACTGGTGGCGTACTATCGCAACGATACCCTCCAGTTCGATCGCGATCGCTTTGAAGGCAGAACGTTTACGCTCTACGGAACCGTTGGCGTTATTAGCGGTGCGGGAAAGGGAAAAACCGGCACCCACGTCGAGCATTTTATCCTCGTCGATCGCGTGGAAGAATGAGTTCGGCGCGTCGGTTAAAGCAATTTGCGATGATATCGCTTACCTCAGTTGGGGAAGGTAAGATGGAATCCGGCTAACGAGTTCGCCCTCCATTCAACCCCAACCGTCGGGTGGGAATTGCCGATCGATTTGCCATCGAGCCGATTCATGGAAACGAGCAATGCCCACCTTCCCATGAAATCCGTTCGCGAAAAAGCGGCTTGGATCGATCCGTTTTTCAACCGATGGCTACCATTCCGCACCCATGGTTGCAGGGAGGCAAGCAGTAGGAGCGACGGGCGATCCACGCTAAACTGCATCTCAGTAATATTACTTAAAACCGAATGCACGGTCTTAGTAATTTTATGTAAGTCCCGAATTTGCGAAGTTTTAGTAAAGATATCCTCAGTCATTACATTGATTCAGTCGAGATCGACTTATCATGCAACAGTAGAACCACTGAGATCGTACCGTTCGGGCGACCGGAATTGCATGAAAGTGGCGATCGCCGATAACGGACGAACTGCCCGCATTAACCTGCATTTATCTAGGTCAGTTCTCTTAAGCTATGTTACACGCAACGTTAACGCCGAGGATCGTGTTATTCGATCTCTCGATCCGGGGACATCATCCTAATTATATCCAATACGCGATCGCCCACTGGCATCGCCAGAACCTGCCAGGTTCCCTCTATATCGTCGTTTCGCCTCGCTTTCTCGAAGAACACGCCGACGTGGTTCGCTTAGTCGCCAGCTACCAATGCGATCGCATTGAGTTCGTCCCGATTTCCCCAGAAGAAGAAGCAGCACTACGGGGACGAAAATCCAGAATGCAAAAGGGGTTGCGCTACTTTCAGGAATGGGAAATCTTACGCCGCCATGCCGAACGCTTAAGTGCGACTCACTGCATTATCGCCTATTTCGATACCTATCAATACCCCGTCGCTTTGGGACGCAAGCTTCCTTGTTCGTTTTCGGGCATTTACTTTAGACCGACCTTTCACTACGACGAGTTTAGCGATTGCCGATTTCGGTGGCGCGATCGCTTGCAACAGTGGCGCGAAAAGCTGTTACTCTCCCGCGTGTTGAAACATCCCCAACTTCAGACGCTCTATTGCTTGGATCCCTTCGTCGTCCCGCACCTCAATCGCTTTAACAGCCACGTCAACAGCGTCTACATTCCCGATCCGGTAGAATTGAAATATTTTGGGCAGTCCCAACCCAACCACTTGCGCGAACGACTCGGGATTGATGCCAATCGTCAGGTATTTCTCCTCTACGGATCGCTAACGCCGCGCAAAGGGGTCGATCGCGCCCTCGACGCCATCGAACGCCTCAGTGACGATGAGTGTCGGCAAATGTGTTTGGTCGTGGCGGGAGAATCGGACATGGGCGCGCAATTCGAGGCTCGCGTTGATGAAGTTCGCCAGTCCAAACCGATTCAAATCGTCACCCACTACCGCTTTATCGGCGAATCGGAAACGCCCGCCTACTTCCAAATCGCCGACGTCATCTTGGCACTGTACCAGCGTCATGTCGGCATGAGCGGGGTGTTAATTTTAGCCGCTGCTGCCAACAAACCCGTGTTGGGGTCGGATTACGGCTTAATGGGCGAAATTATCCGACGCTACCAACTCGGCATGACTGTGGATTCGACCGAACCGCAGGCGATCGCGAGCGGGTTTGCCCGATTTTTAAACGATACCTCGCAACCGTGGGGCGATCGCGACCAAATGAGTGCCTTTGCCGAGCAAAATACGGCAGAACAATTCGCTCGGGTCTTGTTCGACCCGCTCGTCTCGGATGGCAAAACCGCGATCGCCGCTCCCACTTCCTTCTGTTTCACTTAACTATTGGCATCGAGCAATCTCGATTCCACAAACCGATCCATCCACTGTTCTAAAAACTGACGGTTGGCGTGTTGTTGCTGCGGGTCGGACGTTTCCAGCGGATGGGGAGCCAATCCCCGCAAAGCGGCGGTGGTGACGCAAAACATCGACTTTTGAAAGCTGATGCAGATTTGCACGAGCAAGTCGTCTTCCCGGCGCGTTCCTTGACGGTAAATTTCGTGCAAGTATTCGGGGATGAAATGCCGCATATCGTGCATCAGCAGCGTCGGTGGAATGCCCGCACCGCCCACGGGGAGAGGATCGGCGTAGAGCGCGCCGTAGCAAAAATCGCTCTGCTCGTCGGGAATTTGACGGACTTGGGCGTTGTAAGACACGGTGCCCGGAAATGGCGTTCCCCGGAAGAAAACGGTTTCGACGTAGGGAACGGCGGTGTCCGTTAGGAAGGTCAAGCCAGCCGACTCGGGAATCAGATCGTAGCTGCGATCGCCGATCGTGACTTGGTAGGTAATCGGTTGGTTTGCCGCCGCGACCAAGGCATCTTGAATGTGTTGGACGACCTGGGGAATGGATTGAATTTCGCCGCGATCGTAGCGATCGGACAGTTCGAGAAAGCAATCGCTCATCACTCGCCAAAACTGTCCCAACCCGCTGTAGTAGGCTTGCTGCCGAATCAGTTCTGGCAAGAATTCGGGAAAGAGCTTATGAACCAATTGCATTAACCAGTTGCCTTTGAGTTTGGCGTCGATAGTTTGCTCGGTAACCTGGCGAAATTCGGGAGAATCGACGTACTCGTCCAAACCGCCGCCTCCGTGCCACAGCATCATTCTCATGCAGTATTCGGCGTATTCGTAATTGAGGCGATCGTGCCACCAATACCGCAGCAGTTTGGATAGGGTGATTTCTCCGTTGAAGTATTTAAAGAAGGGAAACACCACCAGAAACTGGTGTTCGGCAATATAAATTAAGTTGCGAGAATAGGCATCCAAGACGACGCCGTAACTTTTGAGAATGCCGACCACTTCGGTGACGTTTTCCGGGGTGTCTTTCAGTAAAGCGCCACCAGATTCTAACCGATGAATATAGTCGGATAGCGGATGCTTAGACGGATCGATAGTAGTGCTTAACATATGAATTTATCGAGTTTTACAAAAGAGCGACTGGCGACTGAGCGCTAGGGCGATTGAAGGTCGAAGGCTCCAACCGCCGCGAGGCGATCGCGGTTAAGGGCGATCGGACAATTGCGCGATCGCTGGGGTCTGAGTCAACGCAACGGCATCCGTTTCGCTCCAACGAGCCAGCCAATTCGGTTGAATACCGAATACCACGATCAGCAACGCCAAAACGATCGCCGGAATCCGATCGCTCCATCCCACCGAGGGCAAATTCGCCAACTGTTTGGGCAGGCGTCCGAAAAAGACGCGATTGATCATCAGCAAGAAATAAACCGCCGTCAGACCCGTTCCGATCATGCACAGCAGGGTTTGAATCGGGAACACGGTAAAGCTGCCCCGGAAAATCGTAAATTCGGCAATAAAGCCGACCATCCCCGGAATTCCCGCGCTCGCCATTGCTCCCAACACGATTAAACTGCCGATAATGGGCAAGCCGCGTTGGGGATTGAGCAATCCTTCCAAGGCGTAAACGTCGCGACTCTTGGTCTTCTTGCCTACCAACCCCACTAACAAAAAGAGTAAGGCAGAAATCAACCCGTGACTGACCATCTGAGCCACCGACCCCACCAGACTGACCGAAGTGGCTGCGGCGGCTCCCAACAGGATGAATGCCATGTGGGCGATCGAGGAGTACGCCACCACGCTTTTCATATCCCGTTGGGAAATGGCACAAGAAGCTCCGTAGAGGGCGCTGAGGGCTGCCCAACCCGCCAACCACGGGGCGAGGGACGTCCAAGCATCGGGGAACAGTCCGACGCCAAACCGCAACAAGCCGTAGGTGCCCAGTTTCAGCAGCACGCCCGCGAGCAACACGGAAATCGGCGTAGAGGCTTCCACGTGGGCGTCGGGGAGCCAGGTATGGAAGGGAAAGAAGGGAATTTTAATGCCAAATCCCACTAACAATCCCGACAGCAGCAGAATTTGCTTGCCCAGGGGTAAGGCAACGGAGGTGAGGGGTTCGTAGTCGAAGGTCGCCGCATCTGCCAGCCAAACCAGCCCCAAGAACGATGCCAGAATGAGGATGCCCGAGGAAGCGGTATAAATCAGGAATTTTGTCGCCGCATATCCCCGACGTTCGCCCCCCCAAATGGCGATGAGGAAATACAGCGGGATGAGTTCGAGTTCGTAGCACAGGAAAAACAGCAGCAAATCTTGAGCGAGGAACGCCCCGGTCACGCCAGCGTTGAGTAGTAAGAGCAGGGCGTAGTAAAATTTGGGGCGCTGTATGGCGCGATCGCTGCTGAGAATCGCCACGACGGTCAGCAAGCTATTTAAGAAGATCAGTGGCAGGGAAAGTCCGTCCATGCCGAGGTGATAGCTCAAACCGATCCACTCGACCCAGGGGAGGCGTTCGGAAAATTGCATTCCCGCTAAACTCGGGTCGAATTGAGTGGCGAGGTAAATCGTCCAGGCGAGTAGAATGCCGGCAACGGCGAGTGCAGCGGTTCGCAATCGATCGGCTTGGGGGGAGCCGGGCCAAAATCCAATCGCGATCGCGCCGACTATTGGCACCCAGATTAACAAACTGAGCATTGTCTCGGGGTTGCTCCTAAATTACAGCAGAAGAAAAGATATGAAGGTTCGGGAAGGAGCGAATTGTCTCCATTCCCACGCCCAACGCGCGTTACAAAATTCCGACAATCGACCACAGCAGCAACAGGCCAATGCCGATAGCAATGGTGAGCAAGTAGACCTGAGACTGACCGGAAATGCTGTATTTGAGGGCTTGACCGCTGAAAATCGCTGCCAGTCCGACCAGGTTGACCGCGCCATCGACCACGTAGCGATCGAGCCAAACGGTGAATTTGGAGAACAGATCCACCGCCGACACCACGGTCAATCGATACAGGCGATCGATATAGAAGTCGTATGCCAGTAAATCTTGGACGAAGCGGAAGTAAACGCGCGCGGATCTCGCCCAGTTGCGCGGCAAATCGAGGGCAAATCCCGCCAGGCATCCTGCCAAACCGCTAACGATCAGCAACGGCATGGCGAATTGAATCAGCGCGTGTTCCGAATGCACCCACGGTCCGCTCCAGGTCAGCAATAACTGCCAGTGTTGCAACATCAGGGGCACCAGGAGCGTCGCGATCGACAGCGAAACCATCGGCACCGCCATGGGCCACGTGGCTTCGGGCGATCGCCGGGTTTTGGCAGTCGCCTCGCCTAGAAACACTAAGCGAAACACGCGGGTCAGGTTCAAGGCACTCAAGCCGTTAATGGCAACCAAGATCGCCAGCAACCACCACGGCACATCCCAGAAGCCGTTGACCCAACGCCGCATCGTCCAGAAGGTTCCTAGCGGCAGCAAGGTGACCAATCCCGCCGATCCGATCGCAAAGGCACTGGCGGTGGCGGGCATCCGCGACCACAATCCCCCCATTTGGGTAATGTCTTGATTGTTGGTATTGAGAATCACCGACCCCGCACTCATAAACAGCAGCGTCTTAGCCACGGCGTGGGTCAGCAGCACCAACAGGGCAATATCGACTTGTTGCAATCCCACGGCGATGAATACCAATCCCAGGTAGGCACTGGTGGAGTGGGAGAGGGCGCGCTTAATATCGATTTGCGCCACCGACACCAGAGAAGCGCCAATGGCGGTAATCGCGCCGATGGCGACCAAGACGGTCGAAACCAAGGGAGAGAGGCTAAAGACGGGGTGCAGCTTGATTAAAACATACGCCCCCGCCGACACCACGATCGAATTTCGCATCAGCGAGGCGGGGTTGGGTCCTTCCATTGCCTCGTCGAGCCACATATTGAGCGGAAATTGAGCGCACTTGCCCACCGGTCCGGCGATCGTTGCCAATCCCAGGAAAGTTGCGGTGACCGCCGGCAGCGGTAAGGTTTCCGCCCAGGTTTCCAATTCGCTAAATCGCAATCCAGTGCCGTAGCTCGACAGGGCGACCACGCCCATGAGCAAGATAATATCGCCCACTCGCTTGGTTAAGAAGGCATCCCGCGCGGCGGTGACGACCAACGGTTGCGCGTACCAAAATCCGACCAACAGGTAGGTCGAAAGGGTCAGCATTTCGAGCAAGGCATAACTGAGTAATAGAGAATCGCTAATGGCAATTCCCGACAGCGCCGCTTCGAAAAATCCCATTAATCCGTAAAATCGCGCCAGCGACCAATCTTTTTCCATGTAGCCGAGGGCGTACAGTTGGGCGAGTAAACTAATTCCGGTGACCAATTCCATTGCCCCCATGCTGACCGAGGAAATTTCTAAGGTCAGCGTCAAGTCGAGATCGGCGACTTGAAACCAAGGCAACACTAATTGGTGCGGTTGTTCTTGCGCCCAAGTTTGAAAAAAGGCGATCGAGCCGTGAATAAAGGCAACCAGCGTCATCAGCAGGTTCAAGTAGGCAGCCGGACGCGGTCCGGTTCGACGCACGATTCCCGTGAACCAAGGAATGGTTAAAATCGCTCCAATTAATCCATAAAACGGAATAAACCAAGCAGTTTGTACTAAAAAATCGTTCATTAAAGTTGCCTGTTAACGTCCGACATCAGCAATATCAATTTTCAGATCGCTGACAGAGTTCCAAAACTGGACTCTCGTTAGGAATGCAATTGCGAATTGGATTGGGTTTAGTTTATCCTATATAGTTGACATCCAGGTCGAGGTATGAATTCAAAAGCGATCGCGGACGAGATCCCCGAAGTTGGATGCGGTCGTGGCTGGCTCGGTATTTGTGCCTATCGAACCCCTAAACCGTCCAACGGGCGATCGAGACTCGCCACGGACGATCGTTCCAACGACGGAATTGTCCGCCCGCCGAACTGGCAAGCGGCGCGCCACCTCAATTTGGCGCGATCGCGATCGGGTGATTCTGCAATATCGCTCGCTGGATTGCCCGAGGACCCGAGGTCGATCCAACCCCAGGCGATCGACAAGGATTGACCCGCCATAACGGCGACCCCGGTTCAACACATGAAGAAATTATAAAACAGTCAGAACGTTCAGTAAAACCTGAAGGCTCGAACAGGCGAGAACCCCTAGTTCGAACGGTGCCATTAAGTTTTGTTAAACCCTTTCATTTGAAAATATCATCGTGACTTATATTGTCAAAAGAGCTGAGCTTTCCTATACTTCATTCTGGGATTGAAACGATAGCCATTCCCGTCAAATTTTTGCCAACTGTAATTTTTCAGCGTGCGGTGAGGGACAGTTGGTGCGAGTTTTGCGTGCGCTGGCGGTCGAATCCGAGTCGAGCGCGATCGCCGTTTTCCCCAACCGCCGGTAAAGGCTGAAAAATCGAAGTAGAGCAAGTTTGACTCAATCAACCCCCAATACTGTTAATTTCACGAATTTGAGAGGAACCCGAATATGCCAATTGCGGTAGGAATGATTGAAACCCTTGGTTTTCCCGCCGTGGTCGAAGCGGCTGACGCGATGGTCAAAGCCGCTCGCGTAACCCTGGTCGGTTACGAAAAAATCGGTACCGGACGAGTCACCGTGATCGTGCGCGGCGACGTGTCCGAGGTGCAAGCTTCCGTCGCGGCTGGCGTCGATGGAGCCAATCGGGTCAATGGCGGCGAAGTGCTCTCGACCCACATCATTGCCCGTCCCCACGAGAACTTGGAGTACGTTCTACCCATTCGCTACACCGAAGAAGTAGAACAGTTCCGAACGTATTAGCCGGACCTCTAATTAATCATTAGACCGTCAGCCGTCGCCTCGCCAGTGGAGCTGGATTGCAGGTGAGGGCTGGCAAACGCCAAGCACCACCCAACAGACACCAACAGGAGCAAACACTTATGGCAATTGCCGTAGGAATGATCGAAACCCTCGGTTTTCCCGCCGTGGTCGAAGCAGCCGACGCGATGGTTAAAGCCGCTCGCGTCACCCTAGTCGGTTACGAAAAAATTGGCACCGGACGAGTCACCGTGATCGTGCGCGGCGACGTGTCCGAGGTGCAAGCCTCAGTGTCAGCAGGTACCGATTCAGTTCGGCGCGTCAACGGCGGTAAAGTCCTTTCGACCCACATCATCGCCCGTCCCCACGAAAACCTCGAATACGTCTTGCCCATTCGCTATACCGAAGCCGTCGAGCAGTTCCGCGAAAGCGTTTACGCGCCGCGACAGCTGCCGAGATAGTCTAAGTTTCAATGCAAATTGGTAAAGTTCGAGGCACCATCGTTAGCACTCAAAAGATTCCGAGTCTGACGGGATCGAAATTTCTCTTAGTGCAACTCATCGACGAACAAGGGCAACTCCTACCGAAATACGAAGTTGCAGCAGATATTGTCGGCGCCGGAACAGACGAATGGGTGTTGGTCAGTCGCGGGAGTGCGGCGCGCCAAGAACCGGGACAAGAACGGCGTCCGATCGATGCTATGGTGGTAGCGATTATAGATACGGTCAGCGTCAACCATCGCCTGCTTTACAGCAAAAAAGAGGACTATCGCTAACACGATTAACGTACGGTTTGAGTCGAGCCTGCGAGTGAGGGGTATTAGAAAAACTCGTGGCTGACTCGATCCGCCAATTCAGGCATGATTCGTTGAATTAGGAGGGATTATTCATGGCAGTCCGCAGTCAGGCGGCTCCCCCAACACCGTGGTCGAGGAATTTAGCCGAACCGAAGATCCACGAAACGGCTTACGTTCATTCGTTTTCCAATATTATTGGTGACGTTCGCATTGGAGCAAAAGTTCTCGTGGCACCGGGAACCTCCATTCGCGCCGATGAAGGTGCGCCCTTTTACATCGGCGACAACTCCAACATCCAAGATGGCGTCGTCATTCACGGACTCGAACAAGGACGAGTCATCGGCAATGATGGCAACCGTTACTCGATCTGGATCGGCAAGAATACTTGCATCACCCACATGGCTTTGATCCACGGACCGGCGTACGTGGGCGAAGGCTGCTTTATCGGATTCCGATCCACGGTGTTTAACGCTCGGGTCGGATCGGGATGCATCGTGATGATGCACGCTTTGATTCAAGACGTGGAAATTCCCGATGGGAAATACATTCCCTCCGGGGCGGTCATTACCAACCAGCAACAAGCCGATCGCTTGCCGGACGTGCAAGATGCCGATCGCAAATTTGCCTTCCACGTGGTTGAAATCAACGAAGCCCTGCGAGCCGGGTATCACTGCGCCGAAGACGCCGCTTGCATGACTCAAGTGCGCGACGAATCTGTAAGCACTAACGGAAGTAGAACTTATCGCTCTGGTAATACGGGAATGGCAAATTTAGATGGCGATACGGTCGAACAAGTACGATCGCTGCTCGCCCAAGGATACAAAATTGGCACCGAACACGCCGACACCCGTCGGTTCAAGACCAGCTCTTGGCTGAACGGACCGAAAATCAACGCGCGGCAAGAATCGACCGTCATGGCGGAACTCGAAGATTGTTTGAGCGAGTTTGAAGGGGAATACGTGCGCCTGATCGGCATCGACCCCAAAGCCAAGCGGCGGGTGGTCGAAACTATCATTCAGCGTCCGGGGGAAAGTCCGGCATCCCTCTCGAACGGATCCAGTGGCAGTCGCTACAACGGCGGTCGGTCGTCGTTTTCGAGTCCGAGTTTCTCGAGCCAGTCTTCGGGTGCCAACCGTGCTGACAGCGATACGGTCGAACAAGTGCGATCGCTGCTGGCTCAAGGGTATGGCATCAGCGCCGAACACGCCAACGAACGTCGGTTTAAAACCAGTTCTTGGAAGAGTTGCGCCCCCATTCAAGGCAAGCGCGAATCCCAGGTTCTCGATGAATTGGAAGCCTGCTTAGCCGAACACGAAGGGGAGTACGTGCGCCTGATCGGCACCGACCCCAAAGCCAAGCGGCGAGTGGTCGAAACCATCATCCAGCGTCCGGGGGATAAACCTCAGTCCACCTCGAGATCTTCGAGCAGCTATAGTTCCCAGTCGTATCGACCCAGTGCAGCGGCGAGCAATCGCAGCTACAGCAGCAATGGTGCGGGAACGGGCAAGTTGGATGCCGATACGGTCGAACAAGTGCGATCGCTGTTGTCCCAAGGTTACAACCTCGGCACCGAACACGCCGACAAGCGTCGGTTCAAAACGGGGTCTTGGAAGAGTTGCCCTCAAATTCAAACCAAGCAAACCAACCAAGCCATTAACGAACTCGAAGCCTGTTTGGCAGAACACGAAGGGGAATACGTGCGCTTGATCGGAATCGATCCCAAAGCCAAGCGCCGGGTACTCGAAACCATTATCCAGCGTCCGGAATAATCCGACGCGCGAGCGTTTGTCGCATTCGCCACTTATCGTGTCCCTCGAGTGCCGTTCTGATGTATTTTCCACCTCTCAACCTTGCAGATCGCGATCGCGTTTACGTCAATGGCGATGTCACGATCGACCCGAGCGCGGCAATCGCCCCTGGGACGATTTTGCAAGCTGCCCCCAATAGTCGCTTAATCGTGGCCGCTGGGGTCTGTATTGGCATGGGTGCCGTGATCGAAGCTTGTGGCGGGACGCTCGAAATCAAAACCGGCGCGACCTTGGGAGCTGGAGTACTGGCAATCGGTTGGGGAGAAATCGGTGCGAATGCTTGCGTGGGAGCCGCAACCACGATTGTCAACGCCTCGGTCGAATCCTGGCAGGTGATTCCCGCCGGGTCGGTCGTCGGCGATTCGTCTCGTCAAGTTGCGGTTCCTTCCTCTGACACTCAATCGCCCTCCGTTGCCGGTATTTCTAACTCGGTTCCGTCGGACGAGCCAGTGCCCGACCCTGACGATTTCCCTGGGGAAGAAGAACCCGAAGCAACACCAGACCCAGCCCCCGCAGCGTCTCCTGAAGCGCAACCGGAACGCAACGGTTCGACTCCCCCTTCACCCCGTCCCGTTTACGGTCAAGCTTATCTCAACCAAATCTTAGGAACGCTATTTCCCTACAATCCACCCGGTCAGTCTGCGTCGAACCATCGCCCCGAATAAATGCGACTGGGTCGAGATCGCAGACCCGAGCGCGGCGAAGTGCATGACCGACTCGAATCGAACCGAGACAATCGGCGCAATCGTGCCTCACATTGTTCCCTTAACCTCGAATTGCCAGTGGCACAAATTGTCAGTTGAAGGGGAGTGCAATTGAGCCGCGATCGCGATCGAGAAATGGGGAATAGAGCAGCGCGTTCCTCCGACATCAATAACCGCCTATGACTCAGGGTCAACTCGACCGAGGGCGATCGCGGAATTTGGCAAATATACGCTAAATTTTGCCATTTTTGCGATCTTAATTTCCCCGGACAATCGATAGGCGAGAATTCACTGAAGCCAAGGCACGATCGGCATTGAAGCGGTCGTGTCTTTTGGTTTGTCGGCGCGATCGCCTGCGGTTCAAGCCGTATATTAAAAAATGTATAGTTTTTTGTGTTTTTTGAAATAACTCTAGAATTTCATTAACTTTTTTTGCGCGACGAACCAGGCATTAGCGAAACTAATAGGCACGAAAAACAGTTACAATCTCAATCCAGTCAAATTGGAAAATTTTGCGTCCGATTTGGGCTAAGATTTGTGTTAAGCTAAGAACTCAGCGAAGAGGACTAGCCAACGTCAGCTTTCCCCCAGCGATCGGTAATCTTTCCAGGCATTGACTTCAACAATGGAGCGGAGCGATCGGCGATCGCCTTGGAAATTCTTAAGCGAGAAATCCATCTGACGCAGATTAGGAGAAACTAGGTAATGGTACAAGCTAAATCTAAAAAAGGCGGTTTCGAGGCAGGTGTAAAGGACTATCGCCTGACTTACTACACGCCCGACTACACCCCCAAAGACACGGACATACTCGCCGCCTTCCGGGTGACCCCGCAACCGGGCGTTCCCCCTGAAGAAGCCGGTGCAGCCGTAGCCGCCGAATCGTCCACCGGAACCTGGACGACCGTGTGGACGGACGGACTGACCGACCTCGACCGTTACAAAGGTCGGTGCTACGACATCGAATCGGTTCCCAACGAAGACAACCAATACATCATGTTCGTGGCGTATCCCCTCGACCTGTTCGAGGAAGGATCGGTCACCAACCTGTTGACCTCCATCGTGGGGAACGTCTTTGGATTTAAAGCCCTGCGCGCCCTGCGCCTGGAAGACTTGCGGATTCCCGTCGCTTACCTGAAGACCTTCCAAGGCCCGCCCCACGGCATCACCGTCGAGCGCGACCTCCTCAACAAATACGGTCGTGCCCTCCTCGGCTGCACCATTAAGCCGAAACTGGGTCTGTCGGCGAAGAACTACGGTCGTGCGGTGTACGAATGCTTGCGCGGCGGCTTGGACTTCACCAAAGACGACGAAAACATCAACTCCCAGCCGTTCATGCGCTGGCGCGATCGCTACTTGTTCGTGGCCGAAGCAATTCACAAAGCCCAAGCCGAAACCGGCGAAATCAAAGGTCACTACCTCAACGTGACCGCCCCCACCTGCGACGAAATGCTCAAGCGGGCTGAGTTCGTCAAAGAATTGGAACTGCCGATTCTGATGCACGACTACCTCACCGGCGGTTTTACGGCCAACACCACCTTGGCGAAATGGTGCCGCGATAACGGCATTCTGATGCACATTCACCGTGCCATGCACGCCGTGATCGACCGTCAGAAAAACCACGGCATGCACTTCCGTACCCTGGCGAAGTGCTTGCGCATGTCCGGCGGCGACCACCTCCACGCCGGAACCGTGGTCGGTAAGCTCGAAGGCGATCGCAACATCACCCTCGGTTTCGTAGACCTGATGCGCGAAGATCACATCGAAGCCGATCGCTCTCGCGGCGTCTTCTTCACCCAAGACTGGGCTTCCATGCCCGGCGTCATGCCCGTGGCTTCCGGCGGTATCCACGTGTGGCACATGCCCGCCCTGGTGGACATCTTCGGCGACGATGCCTGCTTGCAATTCGGCGGCGGAACCCTGGGTCACCCGTGGGGGAACGCTCCCGGTGCAGCCGCCAACCGCGTCGCCCTCGAAGCGTGCGTGCAAGCGCGTAACGAAGGTCGCAACCTGGCTCGCGAAGGCAACGACGTCATTCGCGAAGCGGCTCGCTGGAGTCCCGAACTGGCGGTGGCTTGCGAAACTTGGAAAGAAATCAAGTTCGAATACGAATCGATGGACACCGTCTAAATCGGATGTCGGATCGTGGGTGATGTTGGGAGGCGATCGCGTTTCCCTGGCTCCCCACAGCTCCCTAAACGCGAACTGGGGGGACCGGATGTACCCAAAAAAGGTTGCCGACGATACGGCTAAAGTCCTGCGGAGTTACCTGACTTACCAGGCAGTCAAAACCATTATCGACCAGTTGTCGGAGACGAATCCGCCCATGGCGATTTGGTTGAGTCAATATTCTGCCGGAAACCGGCTCCAAGATGGAGAGCGCTATCTTGCCGAGTTGTTGCAAGAGCGCAAAGACTTGGCGATGCGAATTTTGACCGTACGCGAACACCTAGCCGAACAAGTCTTAGACCTGTTGCCGGAAATGGTGCGCCACGGCATTCGCGAGTCAAACATCGGGCATCGCTGTCAGATGCTCGAACGCATGACTCAAACGCCGCCGTCGAGCGCCGAGGGTGCCACCGAATCCCCTGATGTTCCCGCTGAGGGGGGCGATCGCGACTCGAACGAATAGTCGCGCCATTTCCCAATCTCGATAGAAGCGGCAGACCGCCCGCCCGAATTCACTTAGTCGTTTAGAACTACAGGTACGCACGACAAATGCAAACTTATCCTAAAGAGCGCCGTTACGAAACTCTGTCTTACTTGCCGCCGCTCGACGACCGGCAAATTACCAAGCAAATCGATTACATGATCGATAACGGTTTCATTCCCGCGATTGAATTTAACGAAGATTCCGCCGCCGAAACCCACTACTGGACGATGTGGAAGCTGCCCCTGTTCAGTGCCAACTCGTCTCAAGACGTGCTCGACGAAGTGCGCGAGTGCCGCTCCGAGTACCCGAGCTGCTACATCCGCGTCGTCGGATTCGACAACATCAAGCAGTGCCAGATGGTGAGCTTCATCGTCTACAAGCCCAACAACAACCGACGCTTCTAAATTTCCCCACTGGGACAGCGTCACTCGCGGCGATCGCTCGACTGTTAAAGGGGCGATCGCCCTCTATATTGGAATTGAATTTGCAAATCCGCCCCCTTTCCCACTTCCGGAAAGTCCCCAGCAAGGATAGGATAAGAGACTGGAAAGACCTATCATTCCAGCACATCGCAGTCAACGCAAAGAGGGATTGCCTTGAGTCACCATCTAGATGCCATTGCCCCCCACGGCGGTCACTTAGTCAATCGGATCGCCAATCCCGCTCAACGGCAAGAATTTCTAGATCGAGCCGACGACCTGGTGCGGGTCAAACTCGATCGTCGTGCCTTTTCCGATTTAGTCCTGCTGGCGATCGGCGGTTTTAGTCCCTTGACCGGCTTTATGGAACAAGCCGACTACGATCCGGTCGTCAACGACATGCGCCTCGCCAGCGGCTTGCCGTGGTCGATTCCCATCACCCTATCGGTGAGCGAAGCTGAAGCCGAATCGATGGAAGAAGGCGCTTGGATTCGCTTGGACGACGAAACCGGTCGCTTTGTCGGCGTCCTGGAACTGACCCAAAAATATCGCTACAACAAAGCCCACGAAGCCACCAACGTTTACGGTACCGACGAAACCAAACATCCCGGCGTGGCGGCGCTCTACGAAAAAGGGGCAATTAATCTTGCCGGTCCGGTGTGGTTGCTGCAACGAGACGACCACCCCCAATTTCCCAAGTATCAAATCGACCCGGCGGATTCGCGGGCGGCATTTCGCGAAAAAGGCTGGCAAACCGTAGTCGGGTTCCAAACGCGCAACCCGATCCACCGCGCCCACGAATACATTCAAAAATGCGCCCTCGAAATTGTCGATGGCTTGTTCTTGCACCCCCTAGTCGGCGCGACTAAGAGCGATGACATTCCCGCCGAAGTGCGGATGCGCTGCTACGAAATCATGCTGGAACACTATTTCCCGCAAGATCGGGTGATCATGGCGATCAATCCCGCCGCCATGCGTTATGCCGGACCGCGAGAAGCCATCTTCCACGCCCTCGTACGCAAGAATTACGGCTGCACCCACTTCATTGTCGGTCGCGATCACGCGGGTGTCGGCGACTATTACGGCACCTACGATGCCCAACATATCTTCGATGAGTTCGAGCCGGACGAACTGGGCATCATTCCGATGAAGTTCGAACACGCTTTCTACTGTCCCCGCAGCCAAACGATGGCGACGGCGAAAACCAGTCCCAGCCCGCCGGAAGAGCGGATCCACCTGTCGGGAACGAAAGTACGAGCCATGTTGCGCCAAGGCGAGTTACCCCCGCCGGAATTTTCCCGCCCGGAGGTCGCCGCCGAACTTGCCGAAGCCATGCAGGAAAAAGTGGAGGCATAGGATAACATCGGCGATTGGCGCGAGACTGAGAGCTGATGGCAAGTATGAAGCGACGGGGATTTTTACAACAGCTCGGTTGGGCGATCGCCACCCTTGGCGTCAGCGAAACGGGAATCGCGATCGCGGGCGATCGTTACGCTCGCCTTCTCGCCCAACCCGCACGGCGCAAACTGGCACTGTTAGTGGGAATCGATCGCTACCCGGAAACAATTGCCGAAGCGAGTGACATTTCCCTCAGCGGTTGCCGAACCGACGTGGAGTTGCAGCGACGACTGCTGGTGCATCGGTTTGGGTTTGCGCCGGAAGATATTCTGGTTCTGACCGACCGACAAGCCACCCGCGATCGCATCGAGACGGCATTTCGCGAACATTTGGGCGAACAAGCCGAACCGGGCGATCTGGCAGTGTTTCACTTTAGCGGATACGGCGCTCGGGTACGGTTGAGTCCGGATGCGGATCGGCTGCAAAACTGTCTGGTTCCCGTCGATAGTCGGTTGCCAACTACCGAGGATCCCATAAGCAACGACCTGCTCGAAGAAACGCTGTGGTTGCTGTTGCGATCGCTGCCGACACAAAATGTCGTGGCGATCCTCGATACCAGTTACGTGTATCCCGGTCGCGTGTTGCAAGGCAATTTGCGAATTCGCGCCCGTCCCACGTTTGAAATCGCCCAAGCCAGTGCCGAGGAATTGGAATTCCAACAACAACTGCGGCGCGAGTCTGAATTTTTGAAGCGATTTTCCGATCGCGTTCCCGGCGCCGTCCTGCTCGCCAGCGATCCGAAGGGACTGGCTACGGAGAAACAATGGTCCGGATTTAGCGCGGGGTTATTTACCTACGGCTTGACCCAATCCTTGTGGCGCGTCGTGACGGGAACCAGCGTGCAAACGAGCTTGCAGCGCGCCTCGTGCTTGATCGAACCCCTGGCAGCGCGGGTGCAACAGCCGCAATTGCTCGATCGCAGCGGTTTGTCGATCGATGCCAAGTTTCCCCTCGCCATCGCCGATCGTCCCCTTCCCGGTGCAGACGGCGTCGCGATCGCCGTTGCCGAAGACGGTCAATCGGGAGAGGTTTGGCTGGGAGGACTGCCCCCCCTGGCGCTGGAAGCTTACGGCGATCGCTCTATTCTCAGTACCCTTGCCACTGACGAAGACGACGAACCCCTGCGCTTGCAAGTGCGCGATCGCCAGGGATTGCGCGCCCAAGTTCAACTCAGCGGCGATCTCGACGGATCCCAAGGTGCCTTGCACCTCGGACAGCGCGTGCGAGAGGAAATTCGCATCATTCCGCGCGACCTCAATTTGATCGTGGCATTGGATTCGAGCTTGCAGCGGATCGAACGGGTGGATGCGACTAGCGCGTTTTCGAGTATTCGCCACGTCTCCTCAGCAGTGGCGGGAGAGCAACCCGCCGATTGCCTGTTCGCCCGAGTCCGACAAACCACCGTCAGCGATAAAGCCGCCGTCCCCGCCTCGGCACAGGGGAGTTACGGTTTGTTTACCAGCGGTCAAGAGCCAATTCCCATCAGTTTCGGCAAAGGGGAAGAAGCTGTTAAAACGGGCGTGGAACGATTGAGCGGGCAACTGCATACCCTCTTGGCGTCAAAATTATTGCGCGCCAGTGCCAACCAAGGATCGTCTCGGTTGGGCGTGCAAGCGGCTTTAATCGTCCAAGAGGAGGATCGCGGCGATCGCGTGTTGTTCGAAATGGCCACTGCGCCCGCGATCGCCCGGAACAAATTGCCCAAATTTCTCGCCTCGGGCACGCAACCCACCAATCAAGTGGCGATCGAGTTAACCCCAGGCAGTTCGATTTATTACTGGCTGCACAATCACGGCGATCGTCCCTTGTATTTTCTGTTATTCGGACTCGATAGCAGCGGACGGGCGATTTCGTTTTATCCGTTTGACAACCAAGCGAAAAAAACATCCGCCCAACTCGCCCAAGCGAAAATCGACCCCGATCGCTCCATGACCATTCCCCTGGAATCGGACGGGTCGGGGTGGGTGATTCGCGGCCCGAAAGGCATTGCCGAAACGCAAATTATTTGCAGCGATCGCCCTTTCAAGAAAACCCTCGATATCCTCGAAGCCACCATGCAACCCAGTCGGGATGCCCGACCGATCGACCTATTGCAGAATCCCCTCGACGTGGCGCGGGCGGTGTTGCAAGATTTGAGCGATGCCAGTGCCGAATCCGTCCGACAGGCAGGACTCTCGACCGATGATTTTGCCCTCGATACTCGCGCCTGGGCAACGTTAAGTTTTATTTACCGAGTTGTTTAAATATCGCAACTTGTGATACAGATCGCGGCTGTCCGTTATCTCGATCGCAACGGAAATCGGTGGCGATCGCCGCGAATCCATCGTAACATCACCGCCCCAACCGCATCGCGATCGCGCCCAAATTCGGGAAATGCGCCGACGATAGATAGTGTTGAAGCATTCAATGCAACCTCGCGTTGAGTTGAGAACATGATATCTTTCATTCCTGGCGCAACCCACAACCCGCACTTTGGTCCCAAAGCATTACTCGATTGGGTTTTGTCCCCCGTTCGAGAATGGCTCGAATCGATCGAAATTCGCGACCCGCAACTCGCGCGCCAAGTCTGCAAGTTGATTCCCTCCCAATGTCCGTTCGAGCGGGATATCAAACTCTTCGGACGCACCTTAGTTCGCATCCCGCCCTTGTGCAAGCTCAATCCCTTCTACGACCAGTTCGTACTGTTGCGGTTTAAAGCCTTGAGCTTTCTTGCCGACGAGTGCGGCGAAGATACCACCGCCTATTGCTAGACGGCGGTTAAGGGAGCCGAAACACGTCTGCGAAGACCGAATGAGGCGGCACCTTGCGCTTGGGATGGGGCGAATCGTACACCACCAACAGCGATTGAGAAGACCCCAAACTAGAAAACAGAGACAATCCCTCCGCGCGATCGCCGCCTAAGACAAACGGCAAGTCGAACAACGCTTCAAACTGCTCCGACTCGCGGTTGAATACCCCGGACTCGGACAAATCCGTGGCATCGTGCAAGCAAAACACGCGCATCGCCCCTTCCAGCTCCATCGTCGGTCCGGCTAAAATCAGCAGATCGTCGCCCCGCAAGCATAACTCGCGCACCCCCAAGCCATCGAGATCGACAAAATGCTTTCGATAGCGATCGCCGTCTTTGTTCAAGGGTTTTAACCCCAACACCCCCGGCTCGGTTTCGTCAACTTCAATTTCGAGAATTATCGCCCAACCCCGCAACACCGGACCGCGCAATCCTAAAAAGATTTTATCGCCGCAAACCGCCAATCCTTCGATATCGAAACCATTATCTTTAGACGGCAATTCAATCGACAAAAACGGTCCCAAATGGGGATCGTCTTGGAGCAAATCCATCAAGATATTGGAATGCTCGCTCCGTTGCAATCCCGCCGCCGTAAGCTGTTCGTCCTGGCGATCCGGATTCGAACAAACCTTGAGTAATTCCCCGCCCACGATCGGAATGCGACCGATTAAATAGCGGTTGGCATCAGTTTTAATTTTCGAGAGCTTGCGAATATCTTTTTCCGGTTTCTTGCCCTTCGCCTTACCTCGCTTCGTACTGTGAGAACCCGTTACCCAAAGATAATTTTGAGAATAGTCCATCCCTTCAATATCGATTTCATCTTCGGTATTGCTTAACTCGATAAAATCGGCAATGGAAAACCGTTGGTGGTTGCCATAAACGCAGGGTTCGAGACGAGATAATCGTTCTAGGCAAATTCCCTCATCCGAGCCAATCCACAAGCTGCCATCCGGCGCGATCGCGGCCGCCGAGATATCTTCGCGAACGACTTCGTCTGTCTCGCCCAAGTGCAGCAAGACGCGAGTTAACAAAAACCCCTCGCTCATGGCAAACTATCCTCAACCTTGCAATCTGTTTGCGCTTATTTTACCGGAAGACCGGGAGGGCGATCGCCCCGTGTTGGCGATCGGACGAATTGCCGTAACGCCGCGATCGTGGTAAAGGTAACCCAGAGTGCAAAACCGAACCGGAAGGGGACGGGTACTACGGTAATTTACAATTTGAAAAATGAGTTTACATTTGGTTACAATACAAACAAGTCGATAGGAAATCGATATTAAATTCTCAGTTGTTCCCTCATCAGGAGGATCGCATGAATAGCAGTATTCGCGTTGGTAATTTATTTGGAATCCCATTTTTTATTCACGCATCTTGGTTCTTAGTTCTGGGACTGGTCACCTGGGTTTACGGCAGCGGATTGTCCCAACAATTTCCGCAATTAGCGGGTGCCGCTCCTTGGATTTTAGGATTTGCAACGGCTTTAACGCTGTTCGCCTCCGTCCTCGCCCACGAACTCGGACACAGCCTCGTCGCCCTCCAACAAGGCGTTAACGTCCGCTCCATTACCTTATTTCTATTTGGCGGACTTGCCAGCTTAGAACGAGAATCGGACACCCCTGGCGAAGCCTTTCAAATCGCGATCGCGGGTCCTGCCGTCAGCTTGTTGCTGTTCGGTCTGTTCTCCGCCATTACCGCGTTTGCTCCCGTTTCCGGTCCAGTGGCTGCCGTTATTAGCTTGCTCGCCACGATTAACCTGATTTTGGCGCTGTTCAACCTAATTCCCGGCTTACCCCTCGACGGCGGCAACGTCCTGAAGTCGATCGTCTGGAAAATCACCGGCAAACCCTATAAAGGCGTTACCCTCGCCAGCCGCGTCGGACAAGGCATTGGTTGGATCGCGATCGCCTCGGGTCTGCTTCCCCTGTTCCTCGAAGGCAGCTTTGGCGGCGTCTGGAACGTGCTAATCGGTTGGTTCTTGCTGCAAAACGCCGGTCGCTCGGCTCAGTACGGTAGCGTGCAAGAGAAACTGTCCGACCTGACCGCAGAAGACGCCGTCTCCGAAGACAGTCCGATTGTGTCTGCCAACCTGTCCCTGCGCGAGTTTGCCAACGAATTCGTGATTGGTAAAGGCAAATGGCGCAAATTCTTGGTCACCGACGACGACGGTCAACTGAGCGGAACCCTGTTGGTTGACGATCTCAAACTGGTCGCCACCTCCGATTGGCCGCAAACGTCCGTGAAAGAATTGACCAAACCCGTCGAAGAAACCACCACCGTCAAATCCAACCGTCCCTTGATGGAAGTCGTGACCCTGCTCGAAGAAAAGAAAATCTCCGAACTGCCCGTAATCGGCGAAAACGGTATGTTAGTTGGAATTCTGGAGAAAAGCTCGATCGTTCGCTTGTTGCAAGGCGATGGCGAGAAAACCCAAATCAATCCCGCCTAAGCCAAATCGAGTTAGCCAAAAGAGGGGCGATCTGCCTCTCTCTCCCTCCCCCGGACGGATGCTCTGGGGGCATTTTCATTGGAGGGGAAAACGCGCGCATCGTTGACCAAACCGTCTTTTCCCGATCTCCCCATACTCCCTCATGCTCGAATCCGCCAACCTTGTTAAGCTAAATAGAAACGCTGCTGCTCGACCCTCACCATGACCGAACAACCCGATCGCATTTGCATTCTCGGCGGTGGTTTCGGCGGACTGTATACCGCCCTGCGCCTAAACGAACTCCCGTGGAGTCCACCGGACAAGCCAGAAATCGTCTTGGTCGATCGCGAAGACCGCTTTGTCTTTCTCCCCCTGCTGTACGAACTGCTCACCGGAGAATTGCAAACGTGGGAGATCGCGCCGCCCTTTGTCGAGATTCTGGCGAATACGAGCGTACGATTTTGTCAAGATAAAGTCACCGGAATCGATTTAGACGATCGCCAAGTCTATCTCGGCGACGCCCCACCCCTGTCCTACACCCGCCTCGTGTTGGCATTGGGGGGCGAAACGCCAGTGGAAATCGTACCCGGCGCCGCAGAACACGCCTATCCCTTCCGCACGGTTCGAGATGCCTATCGGTTGGAAGAACGGTTGCGCCAACTGGAACAATCGGACGCCGATAAAATTCGAATTGCCGTCGTTGGTGGCGGCTACAGCGGCGTCGAACTGGCGTGTAAACTATCCGATCGCTTGGGCGATCGCGCTCGATTGCGCATTGTCGAACGCAACCCAGACATTCTGCGCGCCTCCCCCGAATTCAATCGAGAAGCCGCTCGCAAAGCCTTAGAAGATCGCGGCATTTGGATCGATCTCGAAACCTCAGTCGAATCCGTCGAAGCCGATGCGATTAATTTGGCGTATAAAGGGAAAGTGGATCGCCTGCCCGCCGAACTGGTGGCGTGGACGGTGGGAACGCGGGTTCCCGAAGTCGCGCGATCGCTCCCTCTCCCGCAAAACCAGCGGGAACAGATTCGCGTCACTCCTACGTTGCAAGTCGAAGATCGCCCCGAAATCTTTGCCCTCGGCGACCTCGCCGATTGTCGGGATGCCCAACACCGCCACGTTCCCACCACCGCACAAGCCGCATTTCAACAAGCCGATTATGCTGCTTGGAATATTTGGGCGTCCATGAGCGATCGCCCCTTGCTCCCCTTCCGCTACCAGCACTTGGGCGAAATGATGACATTGGGCACCGACAACGCTACCCTGACTGGATTGGGCGTGAAGCTCGACGGTCCCTTCGCCCATATCGCCCGACGCTTGGCGTATCTCTATCGGCTTCCCACCCTCGAACACCAAATTAAAGTCGGGTTGAATTGGATCGCCCGTCCCCTGCTCGAAACCCTTGGCGACCTGTAGAGAGCGATGCGCGAGTCTCCTCAAGTCATATTTCTCGATGCGGTCGGAACTTTATTCGGCGTTCGCGCTAGCGTGGGGGACGTGTATGCCGAACTGGCGCGATCGTTTGGAGTCGAAGTAGACGCCAAACCCCTGAATCGGGCATTTTACGAGAGTTTTAAAGCCGCCCCGCCGCCGATCTTTCCTGACGTTGCGCCCGCCGAGTTACCGGTGAAAGAGTTTGAATGGTGGCGCGACATTGCGATCGATACATTTAGGCAAATGGGAGTTTTGGATCGCTTTGCCGACTTTGACGAATTTTTCGATCGCCTTTACGCCCATTTTGCCACCGCCGATCCCTGGTTTGTCTATCCCGACGTATATCCTGCATTAGACCGCTGGCGAGAGATGGGAATCGAACTCGGAGTTGTCTCGAATTTCGATTCTCGTCTTTATACGGTATTGAATGTGTTGGATATTGGCGATTTCTTTAGTTCGGTGACCATTTCCACAGAAGTAGGTGCGGCGAAACCGGAACGCCAAATCTTCACCACGGCGCTGAACAAACACGGGTGTCCGGCTGGTGAGGCGTGGCATATTGGCGATAGCTACAGTGCCGATTATGAGGGTGCCAACGCCTCGGGAATCAAAGGAATTTGGTTGAAACGATAGCAGTTCGTTGGCTTTGTGGCGATCCTTTCGTAGGTTGGGTTGACGCAGGAAACCCAACATTTATGTCTAACTTTTAGTACTTATATTCATGCCAAATCAGATAAAATCCAGTTTGTAGACTTTCTATTTCATGGAAAGGTGGGCATTGCAAATTTCCAGGGATCGGCTCCATTGTCAATCGAGCGGCAATTCCCACCCTACGGTTGTGGTTGAATGAAGCAAATTTCCAGGGATCGGCTCCATTGTCAATCGAGCGGCAATTCCCACCCTACG
>CAYQUF010000042.1:0-5559 GCA_964420595.1 uncultured bacterium | reverse complement strand
GTTGTGGTTGAATGAAGTGTGAAGTTATTCGCCGGATTCCATATCAGTTAATATATTGTCTGCAACACTGTCATGTTTTTGGGTTTCGTTTAATCATTCATTGAGAGGATGTCGTGCTGGCTGCAATTTTATTCGATTTAGACGGAACTTTGGTTAATACCGACTCGCTGCACTTTTCTCTGTGGCAACAGGCATTACGAGATATCGGCATGGACATCGATCGCCCCTTTTACGACAATCGCATTAGCGGTCGGTTGAATGCCGAAATCGTACGCGACATTTTGGCACATTTACCGTTTGAAGAAGCGTTAGGGATTGCCGAAGCGAAGGAAGCCAAGTTTCGCCAGATGGGTCAGACCTTGCAACCGCTGGCGGGATTGTTGGAAGTGTTGGACTGGACGGACAAGTTGGGGTTGAAACGAGCGGTGGTCACCAATGCACCGGCGGAGAATGCCAAATTTATGCTAGAAGCCTTGGGGCTATCGAAGGCGTTTCCAATTCTAGTTTTAGCCGAAGACGTGCGAGCCGGAAAACCCGATCCGGCGCCGTACCAGCAAGCCTTGGCAGAATTAAACATTACCCCAGAACGAGCGATCGCCTTTGAAGATTCGCCATCTGGAGTCAAATCGGCGACGGGTGCGGGGATGGAAACGGTGGGAATTGCTTCGACTCACGCCCCCGATTCCCTGGCTGCTGCGGGAGCGACAATGGTGGTTTCGGACTTTACGCCGCCGCATTTGTGGGACTGGTTGCGGTCTTTGGCGTGACGTTCTCCCGCAGGTGTCTCAATCGACAAACAATAATCTCAGCACTTCCGACGTAAACGGATTTTTCCCCTCCTGCAACGCCTCGATCCACTGCTGGCGCTGAAACTTGCGTTCTGGGTCTTCCGTATTGTCTACGAAAAATTGAAAATCGGCGATCGCCCCGTCGATATCTCCCGTCAACGCACGAGCTAAGGCGCGACTGTCGCGAATTTCGGGGTCGTCTGGCGACAGTTCCACCGCTCGGTTGCACGCCTCTAGCACCCGATCCGCTTCTTGCCACAAACTGCCATACCAACACAGGCGATTCCACGATCCCGCCCCAATTTCAAACATGGGATTGAGCGATCGCGCCTCTTCATACGCCGCGACTGCCCGTTTGACTTCACCGCGCAACACCAGTTTTTCGCCCTCGGCGATCAGTTCTGAGGGGTTCATGCGTCGGGAAACAGTGACCTCAGACATCGAGAACGATCGAGCGGGAACGTTGCGAATCGACCACACCAGCAGTGCAGCCGTTAAAACGGGCAATGGTTTGATTGCGATCGGGCGAACAATTGGTAAAAAATGACTCGACATCAGCATTCAGTACAAGACGCTATCCCTAGGCTAGCTCACGGTCGATCTGTCGCTGTAGTGCTTTGAAATTTACGGTATTGTCGAGGACGACATCGGCGCGATCGCATTTTTCTTCCAGGGACATTTGGCTGTCGATCCGCGCTTGCGCGGCTTCCCGAGGGAGGTTATCCCGCCGCATCAATCGCTGGAGCTGCATTTCGGGAGAACAGGACACCACCCAAATTTCGGTGGCTAAGTCAGTCATTCCGGCTTCAAATAATAGCGGAACCACTAAAACGATGGGAAACGAGGTGGCTTGTCGGATCGCCTTGACAAACGAGTCGCGAACGTAAGGATGAATCTGTGCTTCCAGCCAGCGGCGTTCCCTCGCATCGTTAAAAATAATGTCGCCGAGGCGCGATCGATTTAGCGTCCCGTCGGGGAACAGAATATCGTTCCCGTAACGTCGGGCAATCTCGGCTAACACGGGCGATCCGGGTTCGACCGCTTGGCGCGCGTAGACATCGGCGTCAAAAATGGGAAGGTGGTGGCGTTGGCTCAGATCGTTGGCGACGGTGGTTTTTCCGGTGGCAATTCCGCCGGTTAATCCGATAATGCGGCGATCGCTCATTGGTCCTTTAATGTTAATTTCGACCGTTCGACGCCCAATCGAGTAAGGCTTGGGTCAACCCGTCGAGGGTGTATTCGCGGGCTTCGATATCCACTCGTCCGAGTTCGCTTTGACAGCTTTGGGAGGTTTGCGGACCGATGGAGGCAATGCAGATGCCATCGAGGGAAACGCCATCGGTTTTGTCAATTAACTGGCAAAAATTCTTAACGGTTTTCGAACTGGCAAAGGTAACTGCATCGACTTGGCGGCGTTGCAAGGCGGCGAGGGCGTCCGGGGCGATCGCCTCGGGACAGCGAGATTCGTATGCCGGAACCTGAACCACTTCTGCACCGCGCTGGCTCAATTCTCGCATCAGGGCTTGGCGTCCGCCACTTTCGACGCGGGGAAATAACACGGTTTTACCGCTAACGTCTTCGGGAAAATGCTCGATCAGGGAATCGGCGACAAAATCGGGGGGAATAAAATCGGCGCTTAAGTGGCGTTTTTGCAAGACTTTAGCGGTTTTCTTGCCAACGACGGCAATTTTGAGGTTAGCTAAGGCGCGCAGGTCTTTGCCCAATTCGAGCAAGCGATCGCAAAAGTAGTTGACGCCGTTGGCAGAGGAGAGAATTAACCAATCGAAGCGATCCAACTGAGCGATGGCGCGATCGAGTTCTTCCCAACTGGAGGGAGGAACGATTTCGAGGGCTGGCATTTCAATCGCCTTCGCGCCTTGTTGCAACAGGCGATCGCTAAAATCGCTCGACTGTCGAGCCGAACGGGTGACGAGAATGGTTTTCCCGGCTAACGGGCGATGAGATTGCAAATCGGGTGTCATGGTTTCATTGTCACGCGGAGACTGCAAAAATTCTCGCAGATTTGCCACCTCGCCGATCGCCATTACCGTTGGAGAAAGGGATTCGCCTCGAGTGCGATCGCCAATATCGGCTAGCGTTCCCATCCATATCTGTTGCTCGGGACGACCCGCCCATCGGATAATGGCAATTGGCGTTTTGCGCGATCGCCCGTAGCGGATTAACCGCGCGATAATTTCGTCCAATCGCCGTCCCCCCATCAAGATGACGAGGGTGTCGATTTGAGCTAACGCTTGCCAGTCGAGGGCGTCGGGGTCGTGACCGCTGAGAACGGCAAAGCATCGACTCAAGACCTTATCGGTTAACGGAATTCCCGCCAACAAGGGCGCGGCGAGGACAGAGGAAATTCCCGGAACCACTTCAAACGGACATCCGGCTTCCACCAACGCTTGCAATTCCGAGGTGCTGCGCCCGAAGATAAACGGGTCGCCGCTTTTGAGTCGTACCACTCGCTTGCCTTCCCTGGCGCGTTGCACGAGCAAGCGATCGATTTCCGATTGAGGCGTGCTGGGCTGTCCGCCTCGTTTGCCCACATTCTCGCACTGGCAATTGGCGGGAACGAGATTGAAGAGGCGATCGTCAGCGAGGGCGTCGTACACGAGAACCTCCGCTTGGCGTAAAAGCTGCTGTCCTCGCACGGTTAAATAGTCGAGACTGCCCGGTCCCGACCCGACTAAATAGACTTTACCCGACATTTTCAGCGAAATTTAGCGCTTCACTTCTTTCCAAGCCACCCAAGCTTGCCAGAAGAAAATTCCGCTGACCACGAGGGTAAATACGGCTTGGAAGAGGAAATAGGGACGATTGGCAAAATTTTCTAACATGGGCGATCGCGCCTCCTGCAACGAGGTAGCCGACACAATTGTCTCCCATTTCGACCCATTCTGCATTGATTGAAGTTGCTACGACTCCCCGACGATTGCTGCGAGGAGAACCTCCAAGGAGTCGTCGCTCTCAATCGCGATCGCAGAGGGTTGAATTTGGGAGTATCCCTATATTGTATCGAGGGATGAGGACGCTTATGCCTCCAATTTACCAACCACCTCGGCGAGTTTTGTCCCCAATTGTTCGATCGCCTCTTGCTGTTGGGCGTCTTTGAGGCGATCGTTGCTGTCGAAGGCGTCGTAGGCGTTGGAAATAGACTTCTGTTGCGGGAGCACCAACACGCCAATGTTACCGAGAATGGCGCGAACGTGAACCAAACCCCGCATTCCGCCCATTCCGCCGGGAGAGGCACTCATCAGGACGGCAACCTTGTCGCGAAAACAGGTCAGCGACAGAGGCGGTTCTCCCGGAAGCGGACGAGACGCCCAATCGATCGCGTTTTTGAGCAGGGGCGTGATGGAACTATTGTATTCGGGACAGGCGATTAGCAATCCCCGATGTTGCATCATTAGGTCTTTGAACTTGAGGGCGTTGTCGGGAATGCCGTCTCGCTGTTCGAGATCTTGGTCGTACAAGGGCATGGGCAGATCGCGAAAATCGACGACCGTGACCTCGGCACCGGCGTTTTTAGCTCCGTCGGCGGCAATTTTGACCAGTTTCTTGTTCAACGAACCTTCGCGGGCGCTTCCAGCAAATGCCAGAATTTTCGCCTGATTGGTCATAACTCACTCCATCATTACGCAGACGATCTCGAGATATATTACCCTGTTTGGCGATCTTGCGGGTAGAGGCGATCGATCGCAAAGATACAATGAATACAAAGGTCGATTCCACGGAGCGCCTACTACTACGACTATATATTTCGTGTCAAACAGGAACACCCCAATGAGTTTTTATTGAATCGAAGGTTTTCCATTCAGATATTGCCAACTTAAAAACAAGAAACTTTGATTACAAGCTATTGAACTCAACGTCCTGATTTCGTCTGACAAATATCGTCCCGATCGACCGATCGCTCGAGAACGCAAACGACAAATTTCGAGCCGCGTCTAAATTCAGAGGGAGTTGAATCCAGGGCGATCGCGACATTGGGTCGGTTAATCGAACAGCAACAAACAATCCACTAGGGTTTTATCCCGAGACGCCCCAACTATCGTTTTCGATGGTAGCCAGTTCCGCTAAATTCGGCACCGCTCCCAGTTGTTGGAGCAATCCCAGCGTATCCATGATGATGGTGTTGGAGACAATTTTCTCTCGTTCGATGTGGCAGATGGTCGTGCCATACACCTCCAGGTTCGTGTCTTTGCCCGTTATTCCCATGAGTTCGCCCGTGTGGGTACCTTGCGCCAGCCATTGCACCACCACCGCGCGATCGTCGGCAATCACGTCGCGAACGAGAAAGTGCAAGTCGGGAACGTGAGCCAGCCAATCGTTTTTAATATGTCGCTTAATACTCTCGGGTCCTCGACCTTCCCAGGGAGTGGGTTCGTAACAGAGGGTCTGGGCGACGAAATCTTCGGCAACGATCTCGTCGGCGACGTGGAATTGACGTTCGTTCCAGAGTTCTTCGATGAATCGGCGGGCGATCGCGATATTTCGATCTCGTGCCATCGGTCTAGCGCTCCTGGGCGATCGATCGTCATTTTGCCATCCGAAGGCGATCGCTATATTGATAAGTTGAGTTAATATATTTAGCCGATTGCACCCATTTTTATTAAAGAGTGTTTACAAAAGGATACAATCTAGCTATGATTCTTAATCAAGTGAACCACTTGCAGTTCACAGTTCATCATTTATTTCGGACTTATCAATTATGACTACCACCCTGCAACAGCGCCAAAGCGCTAACGCATGGGAGCGGTTCTGC
>CAYQUF010000041.1:6503-30134 GCA_964420595.1 uncultured bacterium | reverse complement strand
CAAGTTCGTAAAACAATTGAGAAATTTCTCAATTAGGGGGTTGACACAACCGCCGCCAAAATTGGGGTAAGTATTAAAATACATAAACTTATAATCTGGAATGATTAGTCTAACCGAACAAAATCCCCAATCCAGCCATCCCCCCAGTACGCTCATCTCCCGACATCCTCCTCTGGACATCCGGGTCAACCCTCCACCCGCAATAAAAAAAACGGGCAAAATGCCCGCTGCGCGATCGCCTCAAATTAAATATCCAGTCGCTGATAGACCTCCTCTAAATGCTTCAGGTGCTGGGTGGGATCGAAGCACGCATCAATCTCCTCGGGCGATAACTGCTCCCGTACCCGTTCGTCCTGGGTCACGAACTCGCGGAAATTGCCATCCGGCTGATTCCAAGCCTGATGCGCCCGAGATTGAACGATCGCGTAGGCATCCTCTCGCGTCATGCCCTTTTCCACCAACGCCAGCAACACCCGTTGGCTGAAAATCACGCCCCCGTAAACGTTCATATTCCGCTTCATGTTGTCGGGGTAGACCAATAGGTGCTTGACCAAATCCGTTGCTTCCACCAACATGAAATGAACGGTAATCGAACTGTCGGGCAAAATCATCCGTTCGACCGAACTGTGGGAAATATCCCGCTCGTGCCACAGCGCCACGTTTTCCAACGCCGCGATCGCGTGTCCCCGTATCACCCGCGCCAACCCCGACAGCCGTTCCGACCGGATGGGATTGCGCTTGTGGGGCATCGCCGAAGACCCTTTTTGTCCCTTGGCGAAGAATTCTTCCACCTCCAGCACGTCCGTGCGCTGCAAGTTGCGAATTTCGACAGCAAACCGCTCGATGGAGGCTGCCAGCAGTGCCAATTGCTGCACGTATTCGGCATGGCGATCGCGGGAAATCACCTGGGTCGATGCCGTATCCGGTTCCAGTCCCAACTTCTGAGTGGCGATCGCTTCTATGCGGGGATCCACGTTGGCGTAAGTTCCGACCGCACCGGAAATTTGACCCACCGCGATTTCTCGCCGCAACCGCAACAGGCGATCGCGATGTCGCATCACTTCCGCCAGCCATCCCGCCAGTTTGAACCCGAAGGTCATCGGTTCGGCATGGATTCCGTGGGATCGTCCCACCATCACGGTATGGCGATGTTGCTGGGCTTGATAGCGAATCGCTTGAATCAAGTTCTCCACCTGGGAGAGCAACACGTCCACGCTGGCAACCAATTGCAACGCCAGGGCGGTATCGAGGACGTCGGAGCTGGTCAATCCCAGGTGAATGTAACGTCCCGCATCGCCAACGTATTCGTTGACGTTGGTCAGAAAGGCAATCACGTCGTGACGGACTTCGGCTTCGATTTGTTTGATGCGCTCGGGCTCGAAGTTCGCCTTGGCTTTAATCTCTTCAACCGCTTCGCTGGGAATGTACCCCAATTCGGCTTGTGCGTCGCAAACGGCAAGTTCGACCTGAAGCCAGGTTTTGAATTTATAGGATTCCGTCCACAATTCGCCCATCTCGGGCAAGGTATATCGCTCGATCGACATCCGACCTACAAAATACAGACAACCGTGATATTTTGACACTCCCCACGCTCAAAGGCGAGAGGAGCGCCGGGAGAATCTTGAGAAATTGTTAACGCAACCTTAATGCGATCGCCTCCTCCGTGCTTGCGATCGCGCCATTTGGACGGTATGATACCTCAGTTTTGTCTGGGGGATTCGGCTTCACGTTTCTTAACGTTACCGACCGCTAATCTGCCTGTCCGAACAGTCGTTCTAATTCCGATCGCAGCAAGCGAACGTCAGCCAGTCGCGTCACCAGCAAGTTTTCGTCCCCCGCATCGGTCAATCGGTCTTTCCAGTACCAAATCCGATCCGGGTTGTTGACCCAGAATTCGATCACCGTATCGACCGCATCTTCAACGTCCCACCCTTTCGGGGAGGATGCTTGTTCCACGGACTGAATTAACTCGTCGAGGGTACACTTGCGCGTTCCCAGGTATTCGACGCCAAGTCGAGGCTCGTGCTGTTGGACTTTCTGCTGTTGGTCGAAAAACTCCACAATCGGAGAAACGCCGAGAATGTCAAATGTGTATTTCATCAGACAAACTCCTCTATAATCGGAAGTTGGGAAAAAGTAGCAAAGCAATTCCAATCTTAGTGACGTGGGGGACAACTCGGTTGGGCAAGGCAACAGGCAACCCGAGAATGAACCTCACTTCGTCAATCTTGGAAATGCTCTATTCATATAGTGTGCCCAAAGGGCGATCGCGGTGTAGCAAAACGCCGTACCCCAACCGCGACGGGGTACGCTGTCATTGAAATTCGCCGTCACCGAAGCAACCCAACCGCCAAGCGGGAAACACTTGGCGGCAGATTCCAATCGAGTTCTAAATCGCTTCGAGATTTTTCTCGCCAGTGCGAATCCGCACGATCCGATCGACGGGAGAGATAAAAATCTTACCGTCGCCGATTTCGCCCGTTCTTGCGGCTGCAATCAGCTTGTCAACCACCATATCGACTTGGTCTTCTTCTACAACAATTTCAATTTTTAACTTTTGCAAAAACTCGACGGTGTACTCGGAACCGCGATAGCGTTCGGTCTGACCTTTCTGACGTCCGAATCCTCGAACTTCAGATACGGTCATTCCGACAATCCCGGCGTTGACGAGGGCAATTTTGACCTCATCCAGTTTAAATGGCCGAATGATCGCTTCTACCTTTTTCAAACTCCGTACTCCTAACTCTGATTCGTTTGGCTGTCGGTCAACATGGCATTTTACTATCACTGACAGCCCGGAAGCTTTTGTAACCGATTATACGTCTAGGGAGTCTCGTGCCTGACACTGCGGGTCAAAATGGGCAGTGAGGAGCGATCGCGCTCGGGGAAATCGGATTTTAGCAAAATTTTGTCACTCGAACTGGCACAGAGGAAATTCCTCTCCCCCTCTCCCAAATCGAGAGCAATCTCAAAAACGTCGCCTGAGAGAAGCGATCGGATGCCCGAATGATGAGATGATGGAGTCAGGGTTCGAACAAGTACGGACTGGCTGACAGAGCGATCGCGCTGATTTATGGGCTACATATCACAAAACTGGAAAAATGTCAATACCTTGAGCGCCCATTCCGATGCCGTACTATCGGTAGCCCTCAGTGGCGACGGAGGAACCTTAGCCAGCGGCAGTCTCGACACGACAATTCAACTGTGGCGCTTGCCAGAGGGGAAAGAGGGCAAGATTTTGTCGGGTCACGAAGATTTTGTCAATTCCGTCGCGATCGCGCCTGACGGTGCAATTCTAGCCAGCGGGAGCCTCGATACCACGGTGAAGCTGTGGGATTTAAATAGCGGCGAGGAGAAAGTCACCTTGCGATCGCATACCAAACCCGTCGAATCGGTAGCGATAAGTCCCGACGGTCAAACCCTCGTCAGCGGGAGTTGGGATCGTACCATCAAGCTGTGGGAGGTGCCAACGGGCAAATTATTGCAAACCCTAGACGGTCACGCCAAACCCGTCATGGCGATCGCGATTTCTTCCGACGGTCAAACCCTCGCCAGCGGGAGTTGGGATCGCACGGTGAAAATTTGGGATCTGCCTTCGGGACGCGAGCGCAACACCCTCGAAGGTCACGCCAAACAAATCGAGGCGATCGCGATTTCGCCGGACAGTCGCGTCATTGCCAGCAGCGGACTCGATGCCACCATTAAGCTATGGAACGCCCAGAAAGGCACAGAAATTCGCACGCTGGAGGGTCACGAGGGAGCCGTTCGATCCTTAGCAATCTCGCCGGATTCTCAAGTGTTAGCCAGCGGGAGCGTCGATAAGACCATTAAACTGTGGAATCTTGCCACCGGCTCGGAAATCGCCACGCTAACGGGTCATAACGGCTATATTTTTGCCCTCACCTTTGCTCGGCTGGTAGAGTCCGAGAGTCTCATTAGCGGCAGCGACGATAACGATATTAAAATTTGGCAACCGGCTTAGGGAGATGGGGAGATGGGGAAAAGCTAGCGGTTAGTTAATTAACCAGTAAATTCAATCCAAGTCTGAGTTTCAGCCGCTTCTGCTTCGCAGTCATTGAGTTTGGCGACAAATGCTGCTCGATATCGACACTTTTGCCATATTTCGGCTAAATTGCTACAGACTGACTGAGAGAAACGTCGAATTTGGTCAGTTAAAGAATAGCATTCCTCCACCGGGAACTGTTTTGTTCACCTCCCCCTATCCCCTCATCCCGACACTACAAGCCAATCCCCAACACATCCCGCTGCTCGACCAACATCCACGCGCCGCTGAGGGTCATCATGGCAATCACCAGTTGGCGAAACAGGCGATCGTTCATCCGGCGCAACACCACCTGTCCGAGCAAATTGGCGGGAATCGCCCCCAAACCGATAACCAGACCGTATTGTAAGTGTTCGGTCGTCAGCACGCCAAATGAAGCATACGCGACTAGCTTGGCAATATGAATGACCAGCACGTTGAGCGATTTGGTGGCGATCATTTGTTCCTTGACCAAACCGTAATTGAGATAAAACGGATTCATCACCGGTCCGGTACTGCCAATTAATCCAGACACAAATGCATACAGGAAGCCAACCGGTAAAAATTGCCACAGGCGAACCCTAAACGATCGCTCTTTACTGCCAAACCCGTACGTAAAAACCGAAAGAACTAAGAACAATCCGATCGCCAGTTGCAACCAGTTGAGTTGCAATTGCACGAAAGCATAGGATCCTAAAACCGCCCCCGAAATTGCACCGGGTAAGTACCAAAGCGTGACTTGCCAGTCGATATCTTTCCAAAACAGGAACACTCGCTGGGCGTTTCCCAGTAACATCCCGACCGTAATGACCGGGGGAACGGCAGCCGCACCCAGCATCCAGTTAATTAGGGGAATTAAGACGAAGGGACTGCCCCCACCTGCAAGAGTACTCAAAAACCAGGCGACAAAACTAACGAGGGTTAGGTCTAGGAAAGTCATCAGCCAATCAGTAACAATTGTTTACAATCATACTTCACCCCGTACATTCAACGATTGTTTGCGTTCGAATTTTGACTTCGATCGCCGTATATTCTGGCTAGCCGAGATTCCAAGAATTCAGGTAGCGTATAAACAGCAACGAGCAAACGGTTTGATGGTGGAACTTTTCACGCACTTATCCATCGGCGATCTCTGGCTGCAAGGCGCGGCGACCCTCGGACTCGACTTTATACCCCACGGGAGCTGTTACTTGTGGAAACCCGAGTTAGTCTGGCTGCACGCAGTTTCCGACGGAGCGATCGCCTTATCTTACTATGCCATTCCCGCCCTTTTGCTATACTTCGTCCGCAAGCGCGAGGATATTCCATTCGGGTGGATTTTCTTATTGTTTGGGGCGTTTATCGTCTCCTGCGGCACGACTCACCTGATGGAAGTCTGGACGCTGTGGCACCCGGACTATTGGGTTTCTGGCATCATTAAAGCCGCGACGGCGGCAATTTCGATGTTTACCGCCCTGGAACTGGTACCGCTGCTCCCGAAAGCACTGGCACTCCCCAGTCCGGCGCAACTGGAGCCAATGAACCAAACCTTGCAGCAGCAAGTGAGCGATCGCCAGCAAGCCGAAGATCGCATCCGCACCCTCAACGCCAATTTAGAGCAGCGGGTCAACGATCGCACCGCCGAACTGCAAGCCAGCAACGATCGCCTGCGTCGGGAAATCGAAGACCGCCAGCGCACCGAAGCGCAGTTGGAAAATTTTCTCGCCCTGTTGCAAGCCACCTTCAACTCGACCGCCGACGGAATTCTAGCTGTCGATCGCCAGGGGAAAATCGTCACCTTCAACCGCAAGTTCGCTCACATGTGGGGAATCCCGGAGGACTTGCTCGACACCCGAGACGACAATCGCGTGTTGGAATACGTTCTGGCACAACTGCAAAACCCGCAAGAGTTTTTAGAGCAAGTCCAGCAGTTGTACGAATACCCCAATCGCGAAAGTTACGATCGCCTCACCTTCAAAGACGGTCGAATTTTCGAGCGCTACTCCCAACCCCAGCGCGTCGGCAACGAAATCGTCGGTCGGGTGTGGAATTTTCGCGACATCACCCAACGCCAGTACACGGAAGAATCGCTGCAACTGACCCAATTTACCGTGGATCGCGCCGCCGATGCCATCTTTTGGGTGCAGCCAGACGCGCGCTTCGCCTACGTCAACGATACCGCTTGTCGGATGTTGGGCTATTCCCGCGAAGAATTGCTCGGGATGCGGATCTTCGATCTCGACCTGGATTTCGAACCCCAGCGGTGGTCGTCCCACTGGCAAACTATCGAACAAACCGGATCGGCAACGATCGAATCTCGCCATCGCCGTAAAGACGGAGGGGAGATTCCGGTCGAAATTGCCGTGAATTATCTCCAATTCGGCGATCGCGCCTATAACTGCGCTTTTGCCCGCGATATTAGCGATCGCAAGCGTACCGAAGCCGAACTGCGCCGTCAGGCACTCACCTTCGAGAACATCTACGACGCCATCATTATTACCGATCTCGACGGACGCATTATCGACTGGAACCCTGCCGCCGAAACACTGTTCGGTTATTCCAAAGCTGAAGTTCTGGGGCGATCGCCCGGAATTTTACACCCTCCCGAACAAGCCGCCAGCCTCACCCGCAACATTATCGACGGCATGGCACGGCACGGACGCTGGACGGGGGAAATCCACTTCATTCGCAAAGACGGCAGCGAAGGCACCTGCGAAACCATCGTCGTTCCCCTGCGCGACAGTTCCGGCGAAATTACCGCCACCCTCGGGGTCAACCACGACGTGACCGAACGCAACCAAACCCGAGCCGCCCTGCAAGAAAGCGAAACCCAACTGCGCGCCATCGTCGAAGGAGCGGGGATCGGCATTGCCTTGGGCAACCTGGAGGAAGGACACCTCCTCAAGAGCAACCCCGCCTTGCAAGACCTGTTGGGCTACTCCGAAGCCGAACTCGAGCGGATGAACTTTACCGAGTTTACCCATCCCGACGATTTACCCGCCGAGATGGTGTTGTTTGGCGAAATTGCCAGCGGCGATCGCGACAGCTACCAAATCGAAAAACGCTACATTTGCAAACACGGGCAGATCGTGTGGGTGAACGTGACCGTATCGGTGATTCGAGATGCCGAAGGTCAGCCCAAATTCGCCATCGGTACGGTCGAAGATATCACCGATCGCAAGCACGCCGCCGAAGCCCTGCGCCAGAGCGAAGCCCAATTCCGCCAGCTCGCCGAGAACATTCACGAAGTCTTCTTTCTCACCGAGCCAGATTTGAGTCAGATGCTTTATGTCAGTCCCGCCTACGAGGAGATTTGGGGACGAAGCTGCCAAAGCCTCTACGATCGCCCCGAGTCTTGGCAAGACACCATTCATCCCGACGATCGCGATCGGGTGGGAGCAGCACTGGCACGGCAACTGAGCGGCGACGCCGACTTCGAGCAAGAATATCGCATCCTGCGCCCGGACGGATCGCTGCGGTGGGTGTGGGTGCGCTCGTTCCGAGTGTTGGACGACAGCGGCGACGTCTATCGCCTGGCGGGGATTGCCGAAGATATCACCGATCGCAAGCACGCCGAAATGGCACTGCAAGAAACCACTACGTTGCAACGCGCCATCCTCGACAGCGCCAACTACACGATTATCTCCACCGATCCCGACGGCACCATCCGCACCTTCAACCGCGCCGCCGAACGTTTATTGGGCTATCGCGCCGAGGACGTGGTCGGTCGGCAGACGCCCGCCCTGATTCACGATCCGCAAGAAGTCGCCCAACACGCGCGATCGCTCTCGGCAGAACTGGGAACCCCCATCGAGCCAGGATTCGAGGCGTTTGTTGCCAAAGCCCGGCGCGGCGAAATCGAGGAGCGGGAATGGTCTTACCTTTGCCAAGACGGAACCCGAATTCCCGTGTTGCTCTCGGTCACCGCCCTGCGGGATGAAGCGGGCAATATCACCGGATTTTTAGGGATTGGCAGCGATATTACCGAACGCAAGCAAGCCGAGCAGGAGTTAAAGGACAGCGAGAATAAGTATCGCTCGGTGGTCGAAAGCGTTAAAGAGGTGATTTTTCAAACCGACATTGAAGGAAATTGGATCTTTCTCAATCCCGCCTGGACGGAGATTACCGGATTTTCCCTCGAAGAAAGTTTGGGAACCCCTTTCCTAAATTACGTTTGCCCCGACGACCGCCAGCTCGACCAACAGCGGTTCGAGCCGCTCCTGCGCCGCCAGAAAGAATACTGTCGCCACGAAATTCGCTATCTTACCAAAAATGGCGGGTTCCGCTGGATCGAAGTCTTCGCGCGGCTGAACTTCGACGACAACGGCACCATTTTAGGGACATCGGGCACCCTCAACGACATTACCGAACGCAAGCGCGCCGAAACGCAACTGCAAGAGAGCGAGGCAGCCATTCGCGCCCTGTACGCGGTGACGGCATCGCGGGATCTCGACTTTCACGCGCGCCTGGCACGGATGCTGGAGATGGGATGCCGTCGGTTCGACCTGGAAATCGGCATGGTGGGGCAAATTGAGGGAGAGGGTTACAGAATCATTGCCGCGCGATTGCCCGACGGGGCGTTTCCAAAATTGCTCGAAGGGGACGAACTGCGGCTGGAGCGAACCTTCGACGCGCTGATCCTCAACCCCGGTGCGAACGACGATTTAATCGCGATCGAGTCGGTCGAGGCATCTCCCTGGCGCGAACGCGCGACGCGAGGGATCGGGGCATTTTTGGGCGCGCCAGTGTTCGTCTCGGGGCAAATCTACGGCACGATTAGTTTCTCCAGCCCTACCGCTCGCTCGGAAGCCTTTTCTGCCGTCGATCGCGAATTGTTGAAACTGATGGCGCAGTGGGTCGGGGGCGAAATCGAGCGGCACTCGGCGCAAACGGCGTTACAGCATCAGTACCAGCGCACCCTATTGCTGCGTCAAATTGTCGGCGAAATTCGCTCGAAGTTAGATATCAAAGAAATTTTCGATACGACAGCCACTCAAATCGGTCGGGCGTTTGGGGTCAATCGCTGTATCATTCACGGCTACACCGACGAACCGGGAGATCGACCCGCACTGCCGTGCATGGCGGAGTATTTGGAAGCGGGATACGACTCGATTCTGGAGATACCAATTCCCATCGAGGGCAATTCCCACGCCCAGGTGTTGCTAGAGCGCGATCGCGCCGTTGCCTCCCCCGACGTGTATCGCGATCCCCTGTTGAGCGCCGCCACCCCCCTGTGCCGTCAATTCCACTTAAAATCCATGCTGGCGGTTCGAACCTCCTATCAGGGCAAACCCAACGGGATTATCGGCATGCATCAGTGCGATCGCTTCCGCCAGTGGACGAGTGAGGAAATCGAACTACTCGAAGCGGTCGCCGAACAAGTCGGTATTGCCCTTGCTCAAGCCAGGTTACTCCAACAAGAAACCCGCCAGCGCCAGCAACTCTCCGAACAAAACCTCGCCCTCGAAAGCGCCCGACAGGCTGCCGAAACCGCCAGTCGCGCCAAGAGCGAATTTCTCGCCACCATGAGCCACGAGATTCGCACCCCCATGAACGCCGTCATCGGCATGACCGGGCTGTTGCTGGATATGAACTTGACCGAGGAGCAGCACGATTTTGTCGAAACCATTCGCACCAGCAGCGACGCCCTGCTGACGATTATTAACGATATTCTTGACTTTTCTAAGATCGAATCCGGGCGCTTGGAACTCGAAGAACATCCCTTCGACCTGCGCGCGTGCATCGAAGGGGCGTTAGATCTGCTTGCCCCTCGGGCGGCGGAAAAAGGGTTAGAACTGGCTTACCTGCTCGAACCGGAGACTCCCCAGACCATTTTGGGCGACGTGACCCGAGTGCGCCAGATTCTGGTGAATTTACTGGGCAATGCCGTTAAATTTACCGAGCAAGGGGAAGTAGTGGTGACGGTCAACGCCCGAGCGAGCGATCGCTCCGATCCAGCCCCTCGTTACGAGCTGCAATTTGCCGTACGCGATACCGGAATCGGCATCGGTGCCGATCGCGTCGATCGCCTGTTCAAGCCCTTTTCCCAGGTGGATGCGTCCACCACGCGACAATACGGCGGCACTGGCTTGGGGCTGGCGATCGGTCGGCGATTGAGCAAAATGATGGGTGGGGATTTGTGGGTCGAGAGTCAGGTGGGTCGGGGATCGACCTTCTACTTCACCCTCGTCGCCCCCTCCGTCCCCAGCGTCTCCACCGACGATCGCGCCGAAGCCGAAGCCCAACTGGAAGGCAAATCCCTGCTGGTGGTAGACGACAACGCCACCAACCGCCAAATTCTCAGCCGCCAAGCCCAGAATTGGCAAATGCAGGTGCGTGCCGCCCATTCCGGTGCTCAGGCGCTGGCGTGGTTGCAACAGGGGGAATCGTTCGATCTCGCCGTACTGGACATGCAAATGCCCCACATGGACGGGCTGACCCTCGCTGCCGCCATTCGCCAATTACCCGATTGTCAGGGGTTACCGCTGATTTTATTTACCTCCATCGGCAAGCCGGAAGGACTGCACCCGGATCTCGATCGGCTTCAGTTTACCGCCATTCTCAACAAGCCCATCAAGCAGTCGCAACTCTACGATGCCTTGCTCAAGGCGATCGATCGACCGTCGGTTCGCCGACCCCTGCGCCAGTCTCCCCCCTCCCCACCGGCTGCGGGTGCCGTTGCGCCCAAACCGTTGCGGATCCTGCTGGCAGAAGACAATGCCATCAACCAAAAAGTCGCCCTGCGCGTTCTAGAACGGTTGGGCTATCGCGCCGACGTGGCGGCGAACGGGTTAGAAGTCCTCGACGCCCTGCGCCGCGTCCCCTACGACGTAGTCCTGATGGACGTGCAAATGCCAGAACTCGACGGATTGGAAGCCACCCGACGCATCCATCGAGAATGGTCGAGCCAACAACGCCCGAAAATTATTGCCATGACCGCCAATGCCATGCAGGGCGATCGCGAAATTTGCTTGGACGCGGGCATGGACGACTATTTGAGCAAACCCATCCGTGCCGATCGGTTAGCCAGTGCCCTCGCCGAGTGCGAACCGCGTCGGGATCCCCACGAAGCGGCGATTCCGACTGAGGGACAAGCGCCAGCCAATGGGGAGGAGTCTCCGCCCGCGACAATTGACGAGCGCGCCCTGCAAAACTTAAAGGAATTGGTCGGCGATGAGGATTCCGAAATTTTTTTAGAAGTCCTCGAAAGTTATCTCAACGAACTGCCACAATTGATAACCAAGATCGAGACGGCGATCGCCCGAGACGATGCCGAGTTACTCTATTACTCGGCACACACGCTCAAATCCACCAGCGCGACCCTCGGTGCGAACGGGCTTTCGACCTCGTGCAAACAGCTCGAAAAGATGGGACGGACGGGATCGACCGAGGCAGCACGACCGCTATGGTCCCAAGTGCAAGTGCAAGCCCAACAGATTCGCTCCGAATTAGCCCAACTTTGCCAGCACTACCGAGATCGAACCGGCTAGGCGTTCGCGCAGCGTGTCCCGTAGGGACGTATCGCAAAAATTCCGGACGACTTCGATCGAGGGTCGGGAAAGAGCTAATAATATAGATGCGTTCGCGCAGCGTGTCCCGTAGGGACGTATCGCCCCTGGCGTGCGTGTAATAATCAACCTGGCACGCTCGGAGTTCTCGTCTGCCGAGATCCGCGTTCGCGCAGCGTGTCCCGTAGGGACGTATCGTCCGACCTCTCAATCTACCGGGATTGGGGTCATTTCTCAAAGATTGCGAACATATGACTGTTGATTTTTTTCGGTTCCGTCGATCGGGTAAATTCCCTGGTACCTCCAAGCGATCCCCGAAACGATCCTCGTTTTCCCAGCGCGATCGGTTTCAAGCAGCTTCGTCTGCCAGAGCCACGCGCGATCGCTCCCCCAGAGCGCTATTTCTGATGTTGCTCGTCACCCTGGCACTGGGAACGGGCACCGTCCGACTGGTGCAACTGCAACTGATCCAGGGACGTTATTACCGACAGCTCGCGGAAGAAAACCGGATTCGCTTTGTCCCCGTCCCCTCCGACCGGGGCGTGATCCGCGATCGCGAGGGTCGCCAACTGGCTAGCAATCGCCTGGCGCGATCGGTTTACCTGTGGCCGCGATCGCAATCCCCCCAAGAATGGCAAGTCACCGCCGAACGCTTGAGCGAGATTCTCGACGTCTCCCCCGAGGAGATCGTCCGGCAATTAGAGGAGCGGGGCTATCAATCCCAAACCCCCGTGCGCGTCAGCCGCGACATCTCTCGCGCCGCCTTTGTCGCCCTCGCCGAACAAGTCGGTCAAGTCTCGGGCGTCGAAATTCGCGGCGAATCCAATCGCTTCTATCCCCACGGCACCCTCGCCGCCCACGTCCTCGGCTACATCGGCGAAGCCACCGAACGGGACTTACAAGACAACCCGCAATATCCCATGGGCATGATCGTCGGCAAAATGGGACTGGAAGAAAGCACTAACGAAATTCTGGCGGGGGTTTGGGGCAATCGACTGATCGAAGTGAACGCCCACGGCGAAGAACTGCGCGAGTTGGGCGTCCAATCCCCCGAAGCGGGATCGAGCCTGACGCTCACCCTCGATCTGGAGTTGCAGAAAACCGCAGAACGCACCCTCGCAGACCGACGCGGCGGCGTCGCGGTCGTGAACGTCAACACCGGCGAAGTCCTGGCACTGGCAAGCGGCCCCAGTTTCGATCCCAACCTGTTTACCCGTAAAGTCAGCGATCGCGAATGGAAACATTTGCAGCGTCCGGCGAAACCCTTTCTCAACCGCGCCCTCCAAGGCTATCCCCCCGGCAGTACGTTTAAAATCGTCACGGCGGTGGCGGGGATGGAGTCGGGGAATTTCTCGCCGGGATCGGTGGTGGGTACCTCATCCTACATTACCGTGGGCGGTACCCGATTTCACGAACACAGCGGCGGTTACGGCGTCATCGGCTTTCGCCAAGCCCTCGCCTACAGCAGCAACACCTTTTTCTATCAAGTCGGGTTGAAAACCGGTCCCGAACCCATCTCCAAGTGGGCAGGTCGCATGGGCATTGGCACCACGGATCTAGAGCTGTTGGGACTCGAAGGGGGCAATCGCGGCTCCGTCCCGACCCCAGAAGAGAAAGAAGAACTTTACAACGAACCGTGGTACGGCGGCGATACGGTCAGTATGTCGATCGGACAGGGATTGGTGTTGGCGACGCCGTTGGAATTGGCGGTCATGGTCGCCACGATCGCCAATGGCGGCTTGCGCGTCAAACCTCACCTGCTCTCCAGCCAAACCAATACCAGCGAAACCCAACCGGAAGAAACCGGGATCGACGACGCCGTCATTCAGAAAATTCAATCGGGCTTGATTGCCGTGGTGAAAGAGGGGACGGCGCGCAGTTTGAACGACGGCTCGATTCCGCTGGTAGCCGGCAAAACCGGAACGTCGGAGGTGGTCGGACAAAAATCCCACAGCGTCTTCGTCGCCTACGGACCGGCGGAGGATCCCCAAATCGCGATCGCGGCGGTGGTGGAAAACGGTGGCTACGGCTCGGTGGCAGCAGCCCCCATCGCCCACGAGATCTTCAAAACCTACTTTAACGGGAAGAAGGCGGAGGAGAAGTCGTCGGAGGAGTAGGCGCAAGGGGGATAGGGAGAGAGGAAGACACTTAGTTAGCTCTAACCCTCATTTTGTCGTGACGATGACAACACGGACTCCACTGTTGGTTAACCGTGTCGCTTGGTCAAATCCCCCCATGTCCCCATCCCCCAATCCCCCAAATCGCGCGATCGATCGAAAAGTTGTATTAAAAACGCCGAACTTTGAGTCAGACTAGGTGACAATAACGCTAGCTAGACTTGGGAGCCAGGTAGAATAATGCAGCCGATTTTCACGTTTAACGTCTCCCCCTCTTTACCGTCTCAGTTAGAACCGTTACGCAAACTTGCCTATAACCTACACTGGGATTGGAACGTCGAGACTAAAGACTTATTTCGCCGCCTCGATCGCGATTTGTGGGAATCCAGCCGTCACAACCCCGTCTTGATGCTGGGGACGATTTCGCAAGAACGCTTGCAAGAGGTGGCAGAAGACGAGGGCTTCCTCGCCCAAATGGAACGCGCCGCCCAGCAGCTAGACGATTACCTATCCGAACGCACCTGGTATCGCAAGCATCGGGCTTCAGACGACCGACAAGAGTGCTACGCCTATTTTTCAGCCGAATTCGGTTTGACCGACTGTATGCCCATCTACTCCGGTGGATTGGGCGTCCTCGCCGGCGACCATCTCAAATCTGCCAGCGACTTGGGCTTACCGCTGGTGGGGGTCGGCTTGCTCTACCAGGAAGGATACTTCGCCCAGTACCTCAACGCCGACGGCTGGCAGCAGGAGCGCTATCCGATCAACGATTTCTACAATATGCCGTTGTACCTCGAACGCAATCCCGACGGATCGGAGTTGCGCATCGCCGTCGATTATCCGGGACGCCAGGTGTACGCGCGGGTCTGGCGGGTGCAAGTGGGGACGATTCCCCTATACCTGCTCGATACCAACATCGAACCGAACAATCCCTACGACCACGACATCACCGACGAACTCTACGGCGGCGATCTCGACATGCGGATTCATCAGGAAATCATGTTGGGCATCGGTGGCGTGCGAATGCTCGAAGCCTTGGGCTACAAACCCACCGTCTACCACATGAACGAGGGACACTCGGCATTTTTAAACCTCGAACGCATACGAGCGCTGATGCAGCAGCAAGGTCTCAGCTTTACCGAAGCCCAGCAGGTCGCCGCTAGCACCCAGATGTTCACTACCCACACCCCGGTTCCGGCGGGATTCGATATTTTCCCGGCGGACAAGGTGATGCATTTCGTGGGACAGTATGCCAATATCTTCGGCTTGTCCCGCGAGGAGTTTCTGGCGTTGGGTCGAGAAAATACAGGGGATTTAGAAGCCCCCTTTAGCATGGCGACCCTGGCAATCAAGATGGCGACATTTATTAACGGCGTCAGCAAGTTGCACGGCGAAGTGTCGCGCAGTATGTTTAAAAATCAATGGTCGGGAGTGCCGCTGAACGAGGTGCCGATTACCTCGATCACCAATGGGGTTCACGCCCGCAGTTGCGTCGCCAAGTCTACTCAAGAGCTGTACGATCGCTATTTGGGACCGAAGTGGTCCCAAGCGCGACCGGAATCGTCCACCTGGACGCGGGTGTCGTCGATTCCCGATGACGAACTGTGGCGATCGCAAGAACGCTGTCGCTCCGAGTTGGTGGTGTTCGTGCGCGATCGCTTGCAAAAAGGGTTGCGCGAGCGCGGCGCGTCCTCGACCGAAATCGAAGAAGCCCGAGAAGTCCTCGATCCCGGTGCCCTCACCATCGGATTTGCCCGCCGCTTTGCCACCTACAAGCGGGCGACGCTGTTCATGCGCGACCTCGAGCGGATTCGGCGCATCCTGCAATCGGAAGACCGCCCGGTACAATTCGTGATTGCGGGGAAAGCTCACCCCAAAGATATGCCGGGGAAAGAAATGATCCGCAACATCGTCCATTTCAGTCAGGAAGCCGGACTCAATCGGGTGGTGTTCATTCCCGATTACGACATTCACGTGGCGCGCATGATGGTTTCGGGGTGCGATATTTGGCTGAATACGCCCCGGCGACCCCGCGAAGCCTCTGGAACTAGCGGAATGAAGGCGGCGATGAACGGCTTGCTCAACCTCAGCATCCTCGATGGTTGGTGGAACGAAGCCGATTACGTGCGCACCGGATGGCCCATTGGAGCCGGGGAAATGTACGACGATCCCGAATATCAGGATAGCGTCGAAGCCAACGACCTGTACGACCTGCTCGAAGCGGAAGTGATTCCCCTGTTCTACGATCGCGATGGCGACAATATTCCCCGTCGCTGGGTGGCGAAGATGAAGGATGCGATTCGCTTGAATACTCCCGTGTTCAACACCGCTCGCATGGTGCGCGATTATGCCGATCGCGGTTATTTCCCTGCCAGCGATCGCTATAATGTTCTGACGGCCAACAATTACCAGCCCGCTCGGGAACTGGCTCGGTGGAAAACGCACTTGTTCGAGCATTGGTACGATATTCGCATTGAAGATATCGATATCTCCGAATCCACCGAGATTCAGGTCAACCAAACCATCGCCGTCAAAGTCCGGATTAATTTGGGCGCTCTCAGTCCCGATGACTTGCAACTCGAACTGTATCAAGGGGCGGTGAATGCGGACGGCGAAATCGTCCACGGTCGGTCGGTGGTGATGAATCACGAGGGCGAAGACGCCAATGGCAATCGGATTTACACCACGAACATTACCTACACCAGTAGCGGCTTACAGGGCTTGTCGCTGCGGGTATTGCCCCGACACGAGTATCTCAGCAGTCCCTACGAACCCGGTTTGATTCGCTGGGCGAACTAGAATAGCGATCGAGGGGCAAGGGCGAGAGGAGGAGAGGGAGCAACTTGGGACGCTTTCACCCCAGCGTGAGTTAAAAGTGCCGTCTTGCGAACTCTCCCCATCTCCCTATCCCCCCATCTCCCGATCTCCCTATCCCCTGCAATAATGCGCGATTTTATTAAATACGTCCTCGCCAGCCTGGTCGGGCTGATTGTATTCGTTACCTTCGGCGTCGGAGCGTTGGTGGTGTTGATTTTTTCCGCCGCCTCCCGCGATACCGGTCCCAAGGTGGAGAAGAATTCAATGCTCGTTCTCGACCTGTCTGTCGAGATTCAAGATACCCAACCCGCCTCGACCACTAGCGAGGCGATCGAACAGGCACTCTCCGACGAAGATGCGGCAACGATCGCCTTGCGAACTGTCTTGCAAACCTTAGAGAAGGCTGCCGAAGACGATCGGATTGCAGGACTCTACATTAAAGGCAGACCGGGAAGTCCCACCACCGGATACGCCACCTTGCGGGAAGTGCGCCGCGCCTTAGAAGCGTTTAAAAACACGGATAAAACCATTGTCGCCTACGATCGCGACTGGAGCGAACGGGAATACTATCTCGCCTCCATCGCCGACGAATTGCTGCTCGATCCGATGGGAACGCTCCAAATTAACGGTCTGGCGTCCCAAACGGCTTATTTTGCCGAGGCGTTCGAGCAATACGGCATTGGCGCTCAGGTGGTGCGGGTCGGCGCGTACAAGTCTGCGGTGGAACCGTTTGTGCGCAGCGATCGCTCCCAGGAGAGTCTCGAACAAACTGAAGCATTGCTCGGCGACCTGTGGCGCGACTTTCTCGCCTCCGCCGCTCGCCACCGTCCGATTGAGGTGGCACAGTTTCAAACCCTTGCCAACGAAAGCGGGATTCTCTTAGCCGATCGCGCCGTTGAGGGACAATTTGTGGATCGCGCGGTATATAGCGACGAGGTCATCGAACGGTTGCAAGAACTGAGTGAAATGGAGGAGGATAAAGCCTCGTTTCGCCAGATTGACATCGGCAAATACGCCCGCGCCACCGATATTATTAACGACGGCACGACTCAGCGCAGCAGCGACAATCAAATCGCGATCGTTTATGCCAATGGCGCGATCGTAGCAGGCGAAGGAACGGTCAACCAGGTGGGGGGCGAACGCTTTGCCAAGCAACTGCGCGAGTTGCAAACTAACGAGGACGTGAAGGCGGTGGTGTTGCGGGTGAACAGTCCCGGCGGAAGTGCTCTGGCGTCGGAAGTCATTCGACAGGAATTGGCGAACTTGCGCGAAGACAAACCCGTTATCGTTTCGATGGGCAATGTGGCAGCCTCTGGCGGTTATTGGATTTCGATGGATGCCGATCGCATTTTTGCCGAACCGAGTACGATTACTGGCTCTATTGGCGTGTTCGGACTGTTTATTAACGTGCAAGAAATTGCTAACGAAAACGGAATTAGTTGGGATATTGTTAAAACATCTCCCTACGCCGATAGTGCCACGATTTCCCGCCCGAAAAGCGAGGAGGAATTGGAAAACGTGCGGCAAATTATCAACGAGATTTACGATCGCTTTATTACCAAGGTGTCCGAATCGCGGGGCATTGACAAACAGCGGGTCAATGAAATCGCTCAAGGTCGCGTGTGGTCGGGGGTTGATGCTAAGGAGGTCGGCTTGGTAGACGAACTGGGCGGTTTAGATGCCGCGATCGCCGCAGCCGCAGAAACCGCCGAATTGGGCGACGATTGGCAAGTGGAAGACTATCCCAAAACCCGCACCCTGGAACAGCGTATCCTGGAAAATCTATTCGGCGCGCAAAACCAAGAGAGTGGGAAAATTACCCCATCCGACCCGCTAACGGCGGAATGGAAACAGTGGCGATCGCGCCTGAGCGAATTCCAGGCGATGAACGATCCGAGGGGGATTTACTTGCGCCTTCCCTATCAAATTGAGATTGATTAGAGAAGGCAACATTGGAGCAAGGGTTGGAAAACTTCACCTCACCCCTCGTGCGGGCGGTTCGCGAACCGCCCCTACCCCCCGATTCCCTCACTCATCCACTGACGAGTGCCAAAAAACTGACACGATCGCGCCGCAACTTGCGATGCCGATTTCAAAGCATCGAGGAAATTTTGTCTTAAAATATAATGGCAAAATGCGCCGTGAAAAATATCGCCCGCCCCTAACGTATCCACGGGATCGATTTTGGGCACTTCAATTTGGCTGCGGTGACCTTGACTGAGAACTTGAATCGGTTTCCCTCCTTTGGTAATAGCAATATTGGGAATGCCAACATCAGCTAAATAGGTCAAAACATCTTCAAAGGTCGGGCAATTGGGCGGATAAAAGTTTGCCGAACAAATCGCATAATCGACAAAGGGCAAGACCCGATCGTAACCCGGTTTCCAACTTCCACCATCAATAACCACGGGAATTCCCTTTGATTTTGCAAACTTGGCGATCGCAATACTGGCAGCCATCTGATGTCCGTCAATTAAAACGAGGTCGATCCCTGCCAAAATTTCCGGAGAAACTCGGTCTTCGCTAACTTGAATTTTGGCAGCATTCATCGAAATCACCGCCCGATCGCCCGTCGATTGCGTCACGATAATAGACGAAAGGGGAGGCGGTTGGGATTGCTGCGGGTCGAGATCGCGAATTTCAACGCCTCGTTCGGCTAAATCGCTGCGAAGCAATTGAGCGATCGGATGTTTCCCCACCACGGCTAATAACAGAGCGCGATTGCCTAAATAACTAAACGTCGTTGCGGCGTTAGCGGCGGGACCTCCGGCTGCCAGGGTAAAGTCAGAGGCTGAGATTTTCTGATTGCTACTGGGAACGCTCGCACTGGAATAAATCGTATCCAGTGTTGCCATTCCGATAAATAAACCTTGCATAATTTTGGAACGATCGTCTGACTATGACACTCTGTTAGGCAAAAGTTAAACTAGAATCGTAAATTGCACCCATTGATTGCAACATTCGATTAATTTGCGAATAAATAATTATACTAATTCGCCTATAAAATAGGTTACGGATCCAAAATCGCCGACTGCGGCGGTACGGGACAGGGAAGTTTTGCAATTGTTAGCGTTGACAACCTTCGGTAATGGAATTGATTGAGAATTTACTCGGCACGCAACCATTTATTCCCCACGGACATTGCTATCTCTGGCAATCTGAATTAGTCGGACTGCACGCCGGTTCGGACGGACTGACTGCGATTGCCTACTACGCGATCGCCTTGACGCTCGTGTATTTTGCCAGCCAGCGTCAAGATATTCCGTTTCCCTGGGTATTTTGGCTGCTTGGGGCATTTATTGCCTCTTGCGGCACCACCCATCTGATGGAAACGGTCACCCTATGGTATCCAATTTATTGGATTTCTGGGGCAATTAAAGCGATTACCGCTGTTATTTCAATTTACGCCGCGATCGCCCTGGTTCCCATTATGCCGCAGGCACTCGCTTTATCCAGTCCCGCTCAATTACAACAAATCAACCAACAACTCCACCGCGAGATCGAAGAACGCCAGCACGCCGAAACTAAAGTTCGCCACTTCAACGCTCGCCTCGAACAGCAGGTCGAACGACGCACCGAAGACTTGCGCCTAGCCAATCAAATCCTACAAACGCGAGCCAAACAGAGACGATCCCTGGCGGAATTGGGACAGTACGCACTCCGAGGACAAGATCTCTCGGCATTGATGGAACACGCGGTCAAAATTGTCGCGCGCTCGTGCGAGGTCGAATATTGTAAAATTCTAGAATTACTGCCCGATGGCGATGCATTCGTGCTGCGGTGGGGCGTTGGCTGGAACCCTGGAGTAGTCGGAGAGGCGCGGGTCAGTGCCGATCGCAATTCTCAAGCGGGCTATACCCTCTTGTCCAAGCAACCCGTCATTGTCGAAAATCTCGCCACGGAATCCCGATTTATCGGCAACCGTATCTTACACGATTGCGGGATAACCGCTGGCGTCAGCTTGGTGATTCCGGGAAAGGAGCGACCGTTTGGCGTCATCGGAATCCACACCCGCGAGCCTCGAACCTTCAGCCACGACGATATTTATTTTCTCCAGGCGATCGCCAATATTCTCTCCACCGCGATCGATCGCAAGTCTATGGAGCAACTGTTGTTCGAGGAAAAAGAACTGGCACAGGTGACCCTGCAATCCATTGGCGATGCGGTCATTACCACCGACGCCACCGGAAACGTGCGCTCTCTCAATCCCATCGCCGAACGCCTGACTGGCTGGACGTCGGAGGACGCAAGGGAACGACCTCTCGATGAGGTGTTTTGCATCGTCAGCGAAATCGACCGCCAACCGGTAGACAATCCCCTAGCGCAAGTATTCGATCGCGGCGATATCGTCGGACTCGCCAATCATACCCTGTTAGTAGCGCGCGACGGCACCGAATACGCCATTGAAGATTCCGCCGCTCCCATTCGCACGGAAAACGGTTACTTGCTCGGTGCGGTACTGGTGTTTCGCGATGTTACCCACAGTCGTACCCTGGCGAATCGACTGTCTTGGCAAGCCAGCCACGACGAACTGACCGAATTAGCCAACCGCCGCGCCTTCGAGCGTTATTTGGAGGACGCAGCGATTGCGGCTATGCGCGAGAACGAAGAACATACCCTATGCTACGTCGATTTAGATCGGTTTAAGGTTGTCAACGATACGTGCGGACACGTGGCTGGGGACGAACTATTGCGCCAAGTCGGTCAGTTATTTCAATTTCATTGCCGCAAGTCCGATATTCTCGCGCGAGTGGGAGGCGACGAATTTGGTTTATTGCTGTATCGGTGTTCTCTCGATCGCGGAATGCAAATTGCCCGGAGTTCGATCGAGGCGTTTACCAATTTTCGCTTTGTGTGGGGCAACAGCAGCTTCAATATTGGTATTAGCATTGGGTTGGTGGCGATCGATCCAAACAGCATTCGCCAAAGCGACTTTTTCAGTACCAATAATTTGCTCGATGCGGCTGAAGCAGCCTGTTACGCCGCCAAACATCGCGGGCGAAATCGCATTCATATCTACCATCCCGACGATCGCGAGGTCACCCGGCATTTAAGCGAGTCTCACTGGGTCAATCGCATCGAACGCGCCTGCCAAGAGGATCGGTTTATCCTGTACTACCAACCGATCGCGCCGCTCAAATCGACGGTGGCGGTAAAAGAACATTACGAGGTTCTATTGCGCTTAATTGGCGATGAGGGAGAAGTCATTTCGCCAGCAGCATTCATGCCCGCAGCAGAGCGCTATAATTTAATGCCGAAGGTGGATCGCTGGGTAATTCAAACCTTTTTCAAACTCAAACACGACGCCTTGAAACGGGGCGAATCTGAGGCGATCGCCAATTCGATTTATGCGATTAATTTGTCGGGAGCGAGTGTCAACGACGAGGAATTCATCGAATTCTTGCAACAGCAGTTCGATCGCTATCAAGTTCCGCCCCAATCGATTTGTTTTGAAATCACCGAAACGATCGCGCTCAATAGTTTGTCGAAAGCCGCCCAATTTATTCGCAACTTGCGATCGCTCGGCTGTCAGTTTGCCCTCGACGACTTTGGCAGCGGGACGTCTTCGTTTAGCTATCTCAAACATTTACCCGTCGATTATCTAAAAATTGACGGTCACTTCGTGCGCGATATTCTCAAAGATCCGATTGACTTAGAAATTGTCAAAGCCATCGACGCGATCGGTCACGTCATGAACCTCAAAACCATTGCCGAATTCGTCTCCGATGAAAAAATTTTAGTCAAAGTCCGCGAACTCGGCGTCGATTACGCCCAAGGATTTGGAATTGCCAAACCTCAGCCGTTGGGAGAAAATAGGCTACGGCTGACTGGCGACTAGATAACTTGGCGCGTCCGAGCGGTTCGCGAACCCTCTCGACTGGCGACTGGCGACTGATAACTGGTGACTGATGAACGATACCCCAACCGGAACCTTGTACGTCGTGGGAACGCCAATCGGCAACCTCGAAGACCTCACCTTTCGCGCCGCACGAATTTTGGAAGCCGCCGACGCGATCGCTGCTGAAGATACGCGCCACACGGGGAAATTATTGCAGCATTTCAACATCGATACTCCCTCCATCAGCTATCACGAACACAACCGCAGCCAACGCATCCCCGAATTGATCGATCGCCTTGAGAACGGTGAAACCATCGCGCTGGTCAGCGATGCGGGAATGCCGGGAATTTCCGATCCGGGGTGCGAACTGGTGCGAGCTTGCGCCGAGAAAGGAATCGCCGTGGTGCCGATACCGGGTGCGAGTGCGGTGGTGACGGCATTGGCGGCGGCGGGAATCGAGAGCGATCGCTTTGCATTCGAGGGGTTTTTACCGGCGAAAGGAAAACCGAGACAGGAACGTCTGGAGGATCTCCAATCCGAATCTCGCGCGATCGTGCTGTACGAGGCTCCCCACCGCCTGACAAAGACCCTGAAGGACTTGGCAGGGGTTTTAGGGGGCGATCGCCCGTTAGCGGTGGCACGAGAGCTGACCAAGCTACACGAAGAATTCTGGCGGGGCAGTTTAACCGAGGCGATCGCGCGTTACGATCGCGATAAGGCGAAAGGCGAGTTTACCCTGGTGGTTGCCGGGACGCCGCCGCAAGCGCCAACCTTATCGGAGGAGTCGCTAAAATCGCAATTGCAGGCACTGCGAGCCGAGGGATATTCCCGCTCCGCCGCCAGCCGCGAACTGGCGAAATACACCACCCACTCTCGCCGCCACCTCTATCAGCTTGCACTGGCGCTCCCCGATTCGACTGATGCGAATACCGATTTATCATGAGCGATCCCAATTCTCCCCCCATCCGCGACCTGAACATGAGCGATACCGAATATGCAGCGCTGTTGGCGTCGGGGTACGATCCCAACGTGGAGCAACTGCTGCTCGAACGAGGAGAATCGCCGCAGATGGCTCGTCGCCTGACTCGCTTCGCCGGATGGCTCGATGGCGCGCCGCCACAAAATGAGGGAGAATGGCAAGAATTCATGCGCCTGTGGGAATACGTTTACGGGAATCAGTTGGTTATTGATGCCTAGCGTCGCGCAGCAGGTCTTCGGGTTCGGTTTCATGACCCCCACCTGTTCCGAGGTGGGGGAATGCGTCGCTACTTTTGTTCAAACGGAAAGACCACCTCAAAATTCGCACCGCCGTCGTTGGTGAGGGTGAGG
>CAYQUF010000041.1:0-6403 GCA_964420595.1 uncultured bacterium | reverse complement strand
TTCAAACGGAAAGACCACCTCAAAATTCGCACCGCCGTCGTTGGTGAGGGTGAGGGTTCCGTCTAATTGGTTGACGAGGCTGAGGATCAATTGCGAGCCGAGGGTTTCGGCGTCTTCAATCTCGAAATCGACGGGTAAACCGACGCCGTTGTCTCGAATGTCGAGCGCGATACGAGCGTCTCGATAGTGCAATCGCACCCAAATTTGTCCTTCGCGCGTTTCGGGAAAGGCATATTTCAGCGCGTTGGAGAGCAGTTCGGTCACGAGCAAGCCAAACGGAATTGCCGTGCTGAGATCGAATTGCACCGGATCGATCGCTTGTTGAATTTCGATGTTGTTCGCGCCAGAGCGATAAGATTCGTATAGGTGTCTGACGAGCGATCGCACGTAATCGGCAGAATCGATTTTTCCCACCCGGTCTTCGTCATACAAATATTCGTGAACGATCGCCATAGCTCGAATTCGATTTTGGCTCTCCCTCAGCAGTTGGGTCAGGTTCCGGTCGTCGAGCGATTGTGCTTGCAACCGCAACAAACTCATGACATTTTGTAAGTTATTTTTAACCCGGTGGTGAATTTCCTTGAGCAAGATGTTTTTCTGGCGCAAGGAGGTTTCGAGTTGCCGTTGGGTTTCGACGCGATCGCTAATGTCGGTTTGAATGCCGATAAAGTGAGTCACATTGCCGGAATCGTCTTCAATTGGCGAAATATTTAATTCGTTCCAAAACAGCGATCCGTCTTTGCGATAGTTGCGCAAGGTGACGCTACAATTCGTTCCTTGTTGCAGTGCGGTTCGGACTGGGTTTAAATTCGGCTGGTCGCGATCGCTTCCTTGCAAAAATCGGCAGTTTTGACCCAGGACTTCTGCGGCTGAATATCCCGTCATTTGCTCGAAGGCAGGATTGACGTAAATAATCGGCAAATCGGGTTGGCGCGCGTCGGTGATGACAATACCGTTATTGCTGGCTTTAATGGCGCGATCGCGCAGTTTTAACTGTTGTTCCATTTCGTGGCGTTCGGTTACGTTTTCGACCATTCCCAAACCGTAGCGGATGTTTCCCAGGCGATCGCGAATTGCACCAGCGCTCAAGTGCGTCCAAATCGTCGAGCCGTCTTTGCAGATATAGCGCTTGTCGATTTGATAGTTTGGAGCTTCTCCAGCAATGACTCGATTGATGTAGGAATTTTCTCGGTGCAAATCCTCGGGAGGAGACAGACTTTTGATATTCATTTGTTGCAATTCGGTTTCTGAATATCCCAATAACCGACAAAAGACTGGATTGGCTTGGACGATATTTCCTTCAATGTCGCACAATGCCATTCCGATTGGCGCATCTTCAAAACTGAGTCGAAATTTCTCCTCGCTCTCCCGTAATGCCAGTTCGGTGCTTCGCAAGTCGGTAATATCGCGCACCGTTCCCAACACGGTTTCCAAGTTCCCGTCTGCATTGAATTCGGGAACTATCCGTGCTTGATAGTATCGGGTTCCGGTGGGAGTGGGAAAGGTAAACTCAGACACGATCTCGCTGGCGTTTTCAAACGCCGTTGTCAACAAATCTTCCCACTGCGCGACCAAATCGATCGGCATATTCAAATCTGCATTGGTTTTGCCGATAAATTCCTCCCATTTCCGTCCCGTGGCGCGTTCGATGGCGGGATTGACGTAGAGGTGGCGAAATTGGCGATCGAAGCGAGTAATAATATCGGGAGAATTTTCAACTAAGGCGCGAAATTCTTGTTCTCGCTGGTGCAATTGTGCTTCGCGTCGGTGCAATTCGGCTTCGATTCGCTGGCGTTCGGCGATTTCTGCTTCGAGGCGTTCGACGGTATGGCGGAGTTCGGCGTTCCGCTGACTAATCTGCCGATCTAAGTTTTGATTGAGTTGTTGTAATTTCTGCTTGGCCGCAACTCGATCGCGAACTTCGGAAAAGGCAAACACCGCACCTTGCAGGGTTTCAGTCTCGTCCAAAATGGGAGCGACGTTGGCATCAATGGGAATCGCATCCTCCTGTGTACCGCTCGGGAGCAGATGGACTCTCGTCTCAAGCCTGAGGCGATCGCGCAACGCCATGTCCGCGAGGTTGTCCTTGGATTGACCCGTTTCCGGATCGACTAAGCGAAATACCTGCGAAATGGGGGTTCCGACTGCTTCGGCTTCAGTTCGTCCGATCAGGCGTTCGGCGATCGCGTTCGCAAATACTACGATCCTGTCAGTGTCGGTAACAATGACGGCACTGCCAAGATTATTCAGGGCGATTTCCAGCCACCAATCTTTCCGGTCCGGTTGCTGAGGTTTTTGCTCTGTTGACATGATAATAATTTACCAGCACGCCATCATTTTCAACAAGAGGAATACTAATGCTATTAGCTTCAATTACAGTGTTAGGTAATCCGATCGCCTTTGTCACGCCGACAACTGGCTCTTCTCTAATATTATGACGGCTGACGACCAATGACGAACCTTTAAAATCGATCGATTTTTTATCAATTTACGTCAGATTGCGGTTGACTTTTATGCAAAGTTGTCGATCGGAAGAGGCTTGCCGTCCGATGTTGCGGCGATTGAAACGGCTGCGGCTCCAGAACGTGCAATCGGTGGGGATTTCGAGGATTATCGGGATACGGAGACCGACCTTGCGGAATTTACGCAGAACGAGCGGCGATCGTCCGCGTGCTACTTCTGATGACAAATCGTGTGGCGACACCCACAATGAAACCATACCGCAAAACTTAGTGTTTTCGTCAAACCCAAGGCGATCGCGATACTCGGTTTCACAACATTTTCGAGGAGTAAAGCGTGAATTCTCTCTCCCGCAACGACCCGTCCGTCCGTCAATTTTTAACCCAAGTTTCGCCAGACGTTGCAGCCACGTTTACCGACGCTCAACTCGATGGTATTCGCAACGCACTCGCGTCCCGTCGTTGGAACCGCCATCCCGTCGATATTCGCTTTTCAACGCCAATTCCAGGACTGCGATTTTATATCGTTTTTATTGCTGGAAAAGAACGGCGATCGCGCGATCGCTTGCGCCAACAGTCTCAAACTTATCCGCTTTGGACGCCTGCCAATATTATCGTTCTATTCTTTTTTTTATCGGGGTTGCTCGCATCGGGGTTGGGAACGTCGTATTGGTTGTTCTCGTCTCTGCGCGATTCGTCGAAAACCGTTTATCCCGCAGCCATCCCTTGGATTTCCAATGCTAAAGATTGTCAGAAAACCGGTCGCGTTTGGAAGCAAGATAAATGCCTGGATTACCAGCACAATCCTCTATTTTAACCCATCGCTCTCCTTCTAAAGCCATGACTAAGATTCTCGTTATTGAAGACAATCCCGAAATTTTGGGAAATATCGTCGATTTGCTCGAAGCAGAAGAATTTGACGCCATTGGCGCGCCAAACGGACGCATCGGGGTCGAACTGGCACAACAGCAACCGTTCGATTTAGTGCTGTGCGACGTGATGATGCCAGAACTCGACGGTTATGGGGTTTTGACGACGCTGCGACAGTCAGAACAAACGGCGAACATTCCCTTCATTTTTTTGACTGCAAAAGGCGAGCGGACGGACTTGCGCCACGGAATGACCTTGGGAGCCGACGACTACATTACCAAACCGTTTACGCCGCTTGAATTGCAAGAGGCGATCGCCACTCGGTTGGAACGGGAATTCCAACGCACTCAAGAGTTACAACAAGTTTCAAAAAAACTGTCTCACCTCGAACAGTTTGACTCGCTTACCGGCTTGCCCAATGCATCGGCTCTAGCGGGAGAATCGGGATTTTTAAATGTTGCTATTTCTCAAACCAAAATGCAACGCAAGTTAGTGCCATTTCTGCTGGTCGGCATCGATCGATTGGGGCGAATTAATGAGGCGATCGGCTATGACAATGGCAATCGAGTTCTCCAGCAATTTGCCCGACGATTGAACGAATTTTCTCAAGAGATTGGAGCCATTGGCGTGGCTCGAACGACGGGAGACGAATTTGCCGTTATTTTACCGCCAACGGGCGATCGCGATCGCGCTGGAGTTCTTGCCCAATGGATATTAGAGCAGCTCGCTCAACCATTCGAGATCGATGGCAAACTCATTCCCATGACTGCGAGTATCGGAATTTCGATATATCCGTTCGTTCGCAGTTTGGAAGAGTTGCAACGCCTGTCTAGAATTGCACTAGGAGCGGCGAAAAAAGACGGTGGCAATCAATATCAATTTTACACCCGTCCCACCGTGGGTTCGGATACCGCCAAAGACCTGCAACTCGCTGCCGATTTGCGCCAAGCGTGGGATCGTGGTAAATTGCAAGTCTTTTATCAACCGCGCGTCGATCTGCGCAAGAAAAAGTTAGTGGGACTTCGAGCGGTGGTGGCGTGGAAGCATCCGCAGATGGGATTGATTTGTGCCGATAAAATTTATCAACTGGCGGAAGAATCGGGTTGGAGCCGAGACTTAGACGAGTGGGTGTTTAAAACGGCGTGCCAACAAGCAAAATTGTGCCAAAATTCGCGCCAGCCGTTGCGGTTGTCTGTCCCATTATCGGCAGCTATTTTCAATCGCGATCGTCTCATCGAGATAGTAGTGCAAACTTGTCAAACAGCGGGCTTCAATTCTAGCTACCTCGAACTCGAAATTGAGGCAGATACCGTCGCGCGATCGCAACATTTAAATGCCATGGCGCTCAAATTGATGAATTTGCGCAAACTCGGCATTTCCATAACCTTGTCGAACTTCGGCATCGGACATACTGCGATCGACTATCTCGGCAATTTAGCCATCAATCGCCTAAAATTAGACCGATCGCTCACCCAGCAAATTCTGCAAAATCCCGCTCCCGTGGGGGCGATCGCGAAAATGGCTCGCGGCTTTTACTTTGGTACGGTGGCAACGGGTGTCGAAACCGACGAACAAGCCAAGGCATTTAAAAAGCAAAAATGCGATGAAATTCAACAGGCGACGTCGCTGTCGGTTGCCGAAATTCAACAACAGTTACGCGCTCGATGGTAGAGTCAAGGCAACAGAAAGGTAGCGAACCGACCGTCCTAAAAATGTAGGTTGGGTTAACGAAGGAAATCCAACGAAAGTCTTATTAATGTTGAGTTTCGTGCCTCAACCTGCATTCGGATATGATTTGAAATCCGGTTTTAGTCTTTCTAATGTCATGGGAAGGTGGGCATTGCTAGTGTCTAGGGGTTGGCTCTATTTCAAATCGATCGGCAATACCCAACGGTCTAAGCTAGTACGAGCGATCGCGCTATAAAAACAGCACAATATCGTTGTCGATAAACGCAGGGGTTCCATTTGCATCCGTGGCGCTAAATTGTTGAAAAAACTCCCGCACGCGCGGCGGAAATTCCGGGTAATCGATCGTCGCGTCGCCGTGAGAAATATTCGCCCAAAAATAGCGCAAACGCGGGACTAAAGGTTCGGCTTCGGCGCGAGAGAGCGATAGCGGCGGTTCCGCGAGCAAGCGCATCATAAACGGATAGCTGCGATCGCCCATCCACTGCCGCGACTGACTGGCTAAATCGGGGAATCCCGGCACCGATCGCACCCGGTTCGATTCTACCTGCAACCGACAGCCGCGATCGTCGCAGCAGACCTCTACAATCCGGTAGGGATGGGGATAGCTGACCAGCGACCCGGTGGTGATGTCGTAAATTCCGTCTTGCTCGGCGATGTCTTGGACGTGTAAGTGACCCGTCAGCACCACCGACACCCCCGACTGTCGCAACAATTGTCGCAGTTCGGGGGCATTGTCGAGCATATACCGCCGTCCCATCGGGTGTTCGGACTGACCCGGTAGGTGTTCGGCGACATTGTGGTGAATGGCGACCAAGACAAACTCGTCGCGAAGCCGCGCCAATTCTCGCTCCAACCACGCCATTTGCACCGCATCCAAGCGTCCGTGCTGCTCGCCGCGATCGTCGAATTCGTTAGAATTGAGTCCGATCAGCCAGACACCGGGCGCCACCGGGCGGCTATAGTACAGTGGGTTGCGACCCTCGTACCCGCAGTGGCGATAGTAGCTGGGAAAATCGTCGAATCCGATTAAGCGGTCGTTGGCGCGGGGTAAGGGAACGTCGTGATTGCCCGGAATCGCGTAAACCGGAAAGGGAACCGCCGTCAGCCGTTTCGACAGCCAAGCGTGGTTGTCGGCTTCTCCGTGTTGGGTGAGATCGCCTGGAAGCAATAAAAAATCGATGTCCCGTTCGCTCAAGCGATCGAGAACGCACTCCAACGTCGGAATACTCGCTTCGACCAGATGAAACCGCTTGTTGCGATCGCCAATGGTATGCGGGAGCGCAACGTGCAAGTCACTGGCAATGGCAAAGCGAAAATGAAGATTCATAAACCTGTTTCGAATTCTGCACGATCCCCAGCGATCGTTGCCTCTTCTTCTAGTTTAG
>CAYQUF010000040.1:0-30159 GCA_964420595.1 uncultured bacterium | reverse complement strand
AGGGCTACTGAAAGCCCGCTCCGTACCGCTTAGCGGTCGGAGTCGGGTAGTTTACATTCCCTATCTTCTAGCTTGTGGATCTCGAATTTGCCATCATGGGGGAAAACTGCTCGACAGGGAACCCAAGTAGCAATGTCTGACGAAACGATTCGCGTGTTTGCGTACCAGCCAGAAGGCGAACCTGAAGCCGAGACCGACGAAATGTATACCGGATCGAAAGATCCGATCGGTTTGGCTTCGAGTATTTTGGATAGTTCGAGACTGGAGGAAGATCGCGCCGAGGAAGAATCCCCGACAACCGGAACCCTGAAATCTCACGAAGTCCCCGTGGCGGTTCTCGAACAGGAATTGACGAAGTTGGTGCGACAGATGGATCGATCGCTACATCGCGCGGTGGAACAAGCCAATCTCCAATCGGTGGAACTTTCGGAAGTGGAAGTTTCCCTAGCCATGTCTGCCAACGGTAAGGTGGATATAGTCGGGTTGGGGGCTGGAATTGCCGGAACGACGAGCTTTAAGTTGAAATTCAAACCAAAACCAACCGCGCCGGCGAAAACTGCTGGATCGCTGCCGACGTTTACACCCAAACCAAAACCAACCGCGTCTGCGAAAACTGCTGAATCGCTGCCGACGTTTAATTTTGAGGTGGTGACGCTGAACCGACGAGGTGAAGTCGTCCAACGAGAGCAGCACTCAGCCAATTACTTTTCGGAAAATCTGGGAAATGGCATAACGCTGGAGATGGTAGAAATTCCCGGTGGAACGTTCGTGATGGGTGCGCCCGAAGTTGAAGAAGATACTTCTGATCGGGAGCGACCGCAGCATGATGTCACTGTTTCCTCGTTTTGTCTGGGGAAATATCCCGTGACACAAGCGCAGTGGCGAGTTGTGGCGTTGATGCCGAAGATCGATCGAGATCTCGATCCAGATCCGTCACATTTTAAAGGTGACGACGATCGCCCAGTCGAAGGAGTTTCGTGGCTGGACGCCCAAGAATTTTGTCAGCGATTGTCAAATGCAACGGGACGCGAATACCGACTTCCTAGCGAAGCGGAGTGGGAATATGCCTGTCGAGCGGGAACGACAACACCGTTTCACTTTGGAGAGACGATAACGACGCAGTTCGTAAACTTCAATGGAGATTATACGTATGCCGATGCGCCAGAAGGAGAGAAGCGTAAACAAACAACTCCGGTTGGCAGTTTTCCCCCAAATCGTTTTGGTTTGTACGATATGCACGGCAATGTATGGGAATGGTGTGAAGACGATTGGCACGAACATTACAATGGAGCGCCAACGGATGGAAGTGCTTGGATCGAAAATGATAATCGTACAGAAACTAAAAAAGTGCTGCGCGGCGGTTCTTGGTACCACTATCCGAGGTTCTGTCGCTGTGCGAATCGCTTCAGGCTCGATCCGGGCAATCGGGTCAACTACTACGGTTTTCGCTTGTGTTGCTCCGTGGCGCGGACTCTTTCTTAGCCCTTTGCTCTATTGCCCTTTTTCCCTTTTCCCTAAGCGAGCGGAGCGAGCTTTTTAAATTTTTTTAAAATAGAGTCAATAGAAAAATTAAATATTCTTGAATTGTAAATTTTAAGGTGACGGGGCGATCGCCTCTGGCGAACTGCCAACAACGCGATAATCTCAAGTCAGTACCGACGGGACGCGAACTACCGCTATTGAATCAAAGATTACTATAGCAGTTTCCTCCCCAAAGAAGTGCTTTCCACTCTCGCCGAGTGACGAGTCTTACCTTCTGGCGATAGGCTTTACCCCGCGTTCGGTCGGTCAAAAGCAGGGAGAACCAGGAAATGCTTGTCAGGATCTGGCTTGGTTTTCGCCTAGTGCCTTCTCGACAAAATTAGCCATATTTTACCATAAGTTGCGGTTTATGTTAAACGATATCCAGATCGGAATTAGGCTATCATTGATGGGTAAATTGTCCCTTGAACTTTACTGAAGCCTTGGTATAGCAAAGCGGACTCTTAGGATTTTTGCCGAGTCATTGTCACAACACGATCGACTGTAAGTTCTAAACTCAGATCGCAATCGGGCAAAACATCTGCTCCAGAATAGATAATTGGCAAGCTCTCTCCTTCCCAAACCCAAATTTGCTCGCGATCGCAATCGATGAGCCAAGCCAGTTGCGTTCCGTTACTGAGACAATGGAGAATCTTATTTTGTAAGTCTAAAGTGTTTTGCTCAGGAGAGCGAATTTCAACCAGCCAGTCTGGAGCGCCCTGAAATGGTCCGTCCTCATCCGATAAGCGATTGACTGCAATGACAACAATATCCGATACGGGCGAGTAAGGTAGGATAATACAGCGTAACTCTTGTATCGCTTCAAACTGATCGGTGCGATTGTTAATATAATTGACCAGATTGCGTTGTAAGCGCGAATGAAACAGAGTTGGCATGGGTTTTTGAACGACTCGCCCATCAATTAATTCCCACGCTGGAGAAGACTCAATATTCGGTTGAGTTAAGAACTCTGACAGAGAAATTGTGGCGATCGACTGTGACATATTTTTGTCCGCGAATTAGTCAGGCAATTCCATATTGTAGCCTCTACGCTTGACGGGAGGGCTGCAACGCCCTAAATACAGGACAAAAAAGCTGAAAGTCTTAGCCCAAGCTAAATCTAGCCTCGAACTATCCCCCACTTCCCCTTTTCGATCGCGCCAAAACAACGGACAATACACTGTGAATTGGGTTGGCGAGGCAACTTATGGATGTAATTCCCGCAATCGATGTCTTAGAAGGGCGATGCGTGCGGCTCTACCAAGGAGATTACGGGCGATCGCAAACGTTTGACGAAAATCCCGTCGCCGTAGCGCGTCAGTGGTGCGATCGCGGAGCGTCGCGGTTGCACGTAGTCGATTTAGACGGGGCGAAAGCCGGACATCCCGTCAATCAGAAAACCATCGAGGCAATCGTCGAAGCCGTGCCAATTCCGGTACAAGTGGGGGGCGGACTGCGCGATCGCGAGAGCATTGCCGATTTACTGTCGTTAGGCGTCGCCAGTGCCATTGTCGGCACGATCGCGGTCGAGCAACCCGAAGCGATCGCTCAGTGGTGCCAAGCCTTTCCCGGTCAAATTATCGCCGGAATCGACGCCCGCGACGGTTTAGTCGCCACTCGCGGCTGGCAGGAAACCTCCCAAATCGCTGCCACCGATCTCGCCGCTCGCATGGTCGAGGCAGGGGTCGCCGCCATCATCTACACCGACATCCATCGCGACGGGACGCTCAGCGGTCCCAATCTCGATGCCCTGCGCCAGCTTGCCGAAGCGATCGACTTACCAATTATTGCCTCGGGTGGCATGAGTTCGGTGTCGGATTTGTTACAATTGCTGGCACTCGAACCGTTAGGGGTCACCGGTGCGATCGTCGGTCGCGCCCTCTACACCGGAGACATTGCCCTCGAAGAAGCCCTGCAAGCGATCGGACCGGGACGATTGCAAGATATTCCCCCGGATTTCGGATCTTCGGCACTCGCCTAAGATCGCGCTATTTCGCCGCCTTTTGCAGCAACTTCACCAATTGCGCCAACTGCTGCTTGTTAAACGATTTAGTCAGGGTGTTGGCAGCCGCTTTGGGGTCTAAACTGACGACAATCTGCTTCGACCACGCCCCGGCTTCCGTTTTGGTGAGTTTTTGCAAGCTCGATGAGGGCGAAATTTTACCTTCGTCTTTTCCCGCCGCCAGGCGATCGCTTGCCTGTTTTAAATCCTTAATTACAAACGGGGCGAGAACCCGATAGGGATTGTTTGTATTGCGAATGGCTTTGCGGGCGGTTTCGGTTAACTCTTTCCACCCTTGGCGGTCTTCGGCTAACCCGGTGAGTTCCTGACAGAGATGGTCGAGTTGCGATCGCGTTTCTTTTGAGTCCTTCTGCTTGAACTGCTGCAACATCTGCTTGAGCAAATCGATCGCCGTTTCGGCAAAATCGGGCGGGAGTTGTCCCTCAGTATCGCGTTCTTCAGGCGGAATGGACGTAGCGATTTCGTCTCCCGCGCCGCCGGTGAGATTATTAATATAATCGAGCAATTCGACAAAGACGGGTTTGGTCTTTTGGACGATTTTATCGGCGTCTTCCTCTTGCAAGCCAAACGGTCCTTGCAAGCGTTCCAATAGCTCTCGAAGCGCGTCAAACCCCTTAAAAAATAGGTTTTCCAGCTTTTGGTCTACCTCGACGGGATTGTCCTTGAGAATTTTGAAACAATCCTCAAAGCGGTGGGCGGTTTTTTGAATGCTTCCGAACCCCAACATCGCCGCCCCACCTTTAACCGAGTGTGCGGCGCGATAGACTTCGTTTAAGCGCTCGGGATCGCTCATCGTCGAGTGCAGGTCTAACAAGGCTTTTTCAATCGTGTCGAGGTGTTCTTTCGCCTCTTCGAGAAAAAACCCGACAATTTCTTTCGACTGAGTCACGGTTTCGTCCTCTCGGTTCGATCGATCGCGTTCTCCCTTCCTGTCTTAGCAGATTGGGAGCATAATTGGGATAGCTCGTCAGTTCGCGAACCGCCCGTCCCCGCCAGTCATCAGTTGCTACTTTTGTTCAAACGGAAATTCTCCCTCGATTTGCCACCGCTTGCTATCGTGGCGCAATAGAGTCAGATGGGTCGCCGTAAACTGGCGATCGAACGATCGCGACTCGAATTGGAGCCAGGCTTCCTTAAACGCCCCGCGCTTGAGATCTCGCGAAGCCACGGTCATGTGGGGCGCATAGGGTCGCTGCTTGGCTTTGGGATCGACAATCTCGAACTCGCGGGCTAAGGTCGCGCTCAAGTCGGCGTGCAATTGTAGAAGTTGCGGCGGTTTGCTGGTGTTGAGATAGATAACGCGAGGTGCAAACGCCCCGAATCCCGACAGCGTCAAATCAAAAGGAGCGCGAATTTGGGCAAACTGGTGCAAGCGCGATTCGAGTTGGGGTGCGAGCTGGCTCGATTGCTTGAAAGGCGGTTGCAAGGTAATGTGAGGTGGAGACTTCAAGGCAGCGCGGCTCCCGTAGCGATCGGCGACGTACTGCTTCAGCTGAGTCACCTCAGTTTGAATCTCTTCGGGCGGCAAAAGCGCGATAAAGTATAGCCTTGAAGATTGTTCCACTGTATCCACCTCTAGCAATCAAACACCGATCGATGCCTTGGTTTGTCAAAATCGAGTCCGGGATAGTCGATAAACCGACTTTCGACCAACACGTTAGCGCTCACAAAGCCTACGTGCGCGAATTAATCGAGAAAGGACATCAAGCCCGTTCCGGATATTGGGCAGAACGCGGCGGCGGGATGCTCCTGTTTGAAGCGGCTTCAATGGACGAAGCCAAAGCGATCGTCGCGAACGATCCCCTAATCGCAAACGGCTGCGTCAAGTACGAACTTCACCAATGGTGCATTGTCGTTGACTGAGTGCGCCCGTTTGATGTTAAACTAATATCTAGACCCGGACTTACGCAACTGTAACGCCCAAACCTTGTCAGGACCGGAAGGTAGCAGCAATACGGGATGCTTGCAGTCGGCGTAAACTCCGGGTCGCCCTTTTTAGAAATTTCGACCCAGTGGGCGATCGCCTGGATTCGCGCCTATGCTAAAGAAAGAAGTTGGCGATTGAGGAGCTTCGCGAAAATGGCTGGTTTTGGAGATGCCGTTCAGAAAGCATTTTATTTAGGCGTCGGACTCGCGTCCTATGCGGGCGAGCAAGCAGGACAGCGACTGGGGGAACTGCGCGTCCAGGCACAGAAATTAGCCGACGAAATGGTGGCTCGGGGCGAAATGACCACCGAGGAAGCGCGTCAGTTTGTCGATGAGATGATGAAACAGGGCAAACAAGCCGCCGAACAATCCCAACAGCAACCGGGACAGCCTCGTTCCGATCGCGGCGAACCCCGACGCATTGAAATTCTCGACGACGACGAACAACCGACCGCCGAAACCACCCAAGAGGGCGAAGAAGTGGATCGGCTGCACCAACAAGTGCAACAATTGCAAGACGAACTTCGCCGCCTGAGAGAGTAAGATCGTGTCAGCCCTCGGATCCGATCGCGGATCTTGCCGCTACTCGCACTTTAATCGCAATGGATGATTGGACAAAAGACTTTTTCAAAGCCATCGAGACTGCCATGGAGGACGCCGAACAGTTCTTGCACGAGGTGGCTGAAGAAGTCGATGACACGATCGATTGGTTGGCGGAAGTCTCGGAAGATTTTTCCAAGCAACTCGACGAAACGATTCGGGCGATCGTGCCGATTGACGAAATTGTCACGGAAATCGATCGCGCCTCAGTCGAAGCGATCGACTCGATTCTCGACGTGTACTTAGAAGTAGACTGGCAGGTAGACGAGGAGGTCAACGACCCCGATCCGCCGGTCTTCGTCAGTTACGTCTCTCCGAGCGATCGCGCCCAACCCGCTTGCGTCGGCTGTCGCCACTATCACGGTTACGTCTACGGCGGCAACTTGCTCGTGTGCGGAATGCATCCGGAGGGGTGGGACGGCGAGAATTGTCCCGACTGGGAAGGCGAGACAGACCTCAATTAGACCGCTAGGACGACCAGACGCCACCCAACCCCGGTTCGGGTTCACCCCCATGCCTTAATTTCAGGCGTGTAGAAAGCTGCCCCCGAACCGATCGAACGGGCGATCGCTACTCAGTGTCAGCAGGTTCGCCTGAAGATCGAGGCAACCGTGCCAATTTGTCTGTGTTAATGGAGATCGCCATATCGTCGTCGTCCCGTTGAGACAGCGATCGCTCGATTTGCCCGAGATACAAGGGTTTGGACACCCCCGGTTCGGGATGGACGATCGTGCGGGCGCGAATGGTTAAATTATCTCGACCTTGACTCAAGCGTCCCGGCGAAAACAGATTGCTGGCAGCTTGGCGCAACGTCGCCTCCAGTTCGGATTCGTTGATTTCGGCAGGAACGGAGATCGTGGCACGGGCGGCTCCATTATCGTAAACTACCGAATACGCCACCGATCCGGGCACGACTTCGCGGGTAAAGGGAACGAGTCCGAGGGCAAACAAACCGCCCGTCAGCACCCCCATAAACCCCGTCACGCCGACGAGTCGAAACCGGATGCCCCATTTCAGCACGAATCCCAAAACGGCAAAAACCGCACAGACGAGCGTTAAAATTCCCGCCCATTGCGCGGCGGTGAGAAAATCAGACGTAGTTGGCATAGTTCCAGGAAGTAAGAGATCGGTTATTCGTTGCTGACAAATTCGGCTTCTGCGGCAGCTGCGCTAGCTTCGAGAGCCGCTTTGAGGGTGTGCCAGGTGAGGGTAGCGCACTTAATGCGAACGGGGAATTGCGACACGCCCTGCATGACGTTGAGCTTGCGCATTTCTTTGGGAAATTCCGCTTCTCCCTTCATCATGGCTTGAAAGCGTTCGATGGTGTCGAGGGCGTCTTCAATGGATTTGCCCCGCATCGCCTCCGCCATCAGATCCGCTGACGACATGGCGATCGCGCAGCCTTCCCCCTCAAATTTGACATCTTCGATCGTATCGCCTGCGTCGTTGAGTTGCAGCGTCAGTTCGATGGTATCGCCGCAAGAGGGATTGTGACCCCGCTGCGATCGGTGAACGGGATTGGTTTTGCCCCGATATCGGGGTTTTTTGTAACGTTCGAGAATGACCTGTTGGTACAGATCTCGCAAATTGCCCAGAGAACCAGTCATAACAGGGTAGCAATATGAGAGTATTTATCCTTAGTTCGATCCTATCGGGTCTTGGGCGTGTTGGGGAGGATCGATCGCCAGTTGCCAGTCGCCAATTGTCTCCCCATCTCCCTATCCCCTCATTTCACTTCCGTCCGACGAGCAGGTACGCCGTCATCTCCCCTTTCCCTTTAACATTAATCGAACCGCGTCGTTGAAAATCGTAGCGATCGCGCAGTCGCTTGTAAGTCGCTTCGGTCACCTGAATCGCGTTGGTCACCCCTTGAGATTCCATGCGAGAGGCAATATTGACCGTATCGCCCCACAAATCGTAAATAAACTTGTTCGTCCCGATCACCCCGGCGACCACCGAACCGGAATTAATGCCGATGCGGATGCTAAACGGTTCGTGATTGCCCGCATTAAATTGTGCCATCTCCATTTGCATATCCAGTGCCATTTCGGCAATGGCTTCGGCGTGATCGTCGCGGGGAATGGGCAAACCGCCAACCACCATGTACGCATCGCCAATGGTTTTAATTTTCTCAAGTCCGTGCTTGTCCGTGAGGCGATCGAAGCGAGAAAAAATATCGTTGAGCAATTCGACTAACTGCGTCGGCGAAATCCGCGACCACAACTTCGTAAATCCGACGATATCGGCAAACAGGACGCTGGCGTCAGGAAAATTGTCAGCAATGGTTTGGGGATTTTGCTTCAGGCGTTCGGCGATGGGTTGGGGCAAAATGCTCAATAGCAGGCGTTCGGATTTCTCCTGTTCGGCACGCAGTTGCTCGAAATAGGCGCGTTCGAGGTCGCGCAGTCGTTTTTTCTCCAAACACGCTCCGATCCGGGCTTTCAGCAGCACCAGATTGAACGGTTTGGGCAGGTAATCTTCGGCACCCAGTTGGATGCACTTGACCACGCTATCGATATCGTCGAGTGCCGACACCACTAAGACCGGAATGTCGCGCAGGTCGGGATCGGCTTTTAACTGTTCGAGGACTTGGTAGCCGTTCATGCGGGGCATCATGATATCGAGCAGCACCAAGTCAAAAGGGCGATCGCGAATCAGTTCGAGGGCTTCAATCCCATCTCGCGCCACCACCGTCGCGTAGCCCTGTCGCTTCAGCCTCCGTGCTAACAGGTCGCGATTGGCTTCATTATCGTCTACGACTAACACGACGGCTCGATCCGATTCCATAGCTAGGTTTCTCGTGCAAAGGCTACCCGATACAATTACAAAGCTGCCACAATCGGTTGATGCCGCGTTGCCAGCTCTCTCCCTACTTTATTGTGACTCAGGTGGAAATTTACGCTTCAACCGTCGCGATCGAGTAACATTTGAATTTTCGAGATCAGCCGGGGAAATTCAACCGGTTTGGTGTCGTAGTCGTCGCATCCGGCTTCGATGCATTTTTCCCGATCGCCCGCGATCGCGTGTGCCGTCAGCGCGATAATCGGAATGGTACTGGTTTCGGAGGCTGCCTTAATTTCGCGGGTGGCTTGCCAGCCATCTTTGACAGGCAATCCCATATCCATCAAGATCAGGTCGGGGATTTCGGCAGTTGCCATGGCGACCCCTTCCGAGCCGTCTACGGCGATCAGGACTTGGAATCCCTTGCGTTTGAGCCGCCGAGAGAGCATATCCCGGTTCATTTCATTGTCTTCGACCAGCAAGATTTTAGGCATGGGACTCGCCTCCCCGGTCGGTCTTCGGGTTGTTAACTTTGTCGAGGAGGCGATCGCAGACTTCGTGCAGTAACTCGTCGCGACTGTATGCCCCTTTTTGCAAAATTTGCTCCACCGATCCTTTCAACCGTTCGCGATCGCTCGCACTGAGTTCCATCGCAGTGAGTACGATCGCTGGAATCGCTCGCCATTCGGGGGTTTGGCGCAACTGGGCGATCGTCTCGAACCCATCCATTTCAGGCATCATTAGATCTAATAAAATCAAATCGGGCAGGCTTTCGGCAACTCGTGCGAGGGCAGCTTTTCCGTTTTCCGCTTCTACGACATTCCATCCGGCTTTTTGTAACGTCCGCCGCAGCATTTCTCGAATGGTGGCGTCGTCTTCGGCGATCAAAATTCGACCGCACGGTTGCTCGGAGGTCGGCGGTGCGGCTTGCTTGTATTTATTTAACAGAGCCATCAACCGCTGGTTGTCAACGGGTTTGATCAAGTAGTCCGACGCCCCCATGGAAAAGCCCAAATTGCGCTCGTCTAAAATCGTTGCCATAATCACCGGAATCTCGGCTAACTCCGGATCGGCTTTGAGTTCCGACAGTACCGTCCATCCGGTCATGTCGCCAATCAGCACGTCCAGTAAAATCGCATCGGGATGTAATTGTCGGGCTCGCTCGAGTCCTTCTTCGCCGGTGGTGGCGGTTTCGACGCGAAAGCCCTCTTTACTCAAGCGACGGGCGATCAGGTCGCGCACGGCAGGATCGTCGTCGATGGCTAACACGGTGGTCGGCTCCGACCGGGAATGGGCAGCCTTGGCAGGGGGAGAGGGGACTGGCTGGGACGGTGCAGGGGGTGAGGCGTTGGTGTTTGCCGAATTGGACTCCGGTTCGGCAGGTAAGCGGATGGTGAAGGTCGAACCCGTCCCCAATTCGCTTTCGACGGAGATATCGCCCCCCATCATTTGGCAAAAATAGCTGGTAATGGCCAATCCTAACCCCGTCCCGCCGTATTTGCGGGTGGTGGAAGAATCTGCCTGGGTAAAGGCTTTAAACACGTTTTGGATCTGTTCTTGGCTCATGCCAATCCCAGTATCTCGCACTTGAAATCGAACCCACGGCACTGGATCGGATCCATCCTCCTCTCGAATTGCGCTAATGGTAATCGTACCGCGCTCGGTGAACTTCGCAGCATTACTGAGGAGGTTTAAAAGGACTTGTCGCAGTTTGGTATGGTCGGAATAGAGGATACCGAGGGCGCGATCGCACTGAATTTCGAGGGTATTGCCATTTTTCTCGATCAGCGGCGTAATCGTGGCTCGCACTTCGTCGATCAATTCGCTCGCGTCGAAATGTTCGAGGTAGAGATCCATCCGACCCGCTTCGATTTTGGAAATATCGAGAATGTCGTTAATCAGCGAGAGCAAGTGCGCTCCGGCACCGCGAATTTTTTCTAAGTCGGGGGCAAACTCGTCGTAACCGGCGTCTTCGGCGTCTTCTTGCAGCATTTCGCTGTAGCCGATAATGGCGTTGAGGGGGGTGCGCAGCTCGTGGCTCATATTTGCCAAAAACGTACTCTTGGCGCGATTGGCGGCTTCGGCTTCTTCTTTGGCTTGGCGCAGGTTATCTTCGGTTTGCTTGCGTTCGGTGATGGTTTCGACGAAGAGGATGAGACCGCCAATGCTGTCGTCGTCGTTGCGCCACGGACGCAGTTCCCATTGCAACCAGTCGAGGCGACCGTCGCTGCGGTGAAGCGGCTCTTGGGGGCAGTTTTGGGCATCTCCGGCTAAACCGGCTTGGCAAATTTGCTGCCATCGTTGAAGTTGGCGATCGCGATCGCGACCTTGGAAGAGGGGGAAGGTATCGTAAAAGGATTGTCCGTCGAGATTGTCTCCGGGAGCGTAGGCATTTTTCCAGCGTTGGCTGGCGAGGAGATAGTGCATTTGGCGATCGAACATAGCCACGGCGACGGGGACAGATTCGATGAAGCGACGCCACAATCGGGTCGGGTTGGATTCGGATTCGCCCAGGGGTCGGAAAATGCCGGTGTAGAACGAACGACCCTCGAAGGAAGTCTCGCTGAGGGTCATTTCGACGGGAAACGCAGAACCGTCCGCTCGTCGGGCGATCGCGCGGGAGGGAACGTCAGGCGTCCAAGGTGGCGTGCTGGCGGAAGGGTCGTCGGGAGGATTGACGAGCAACTGCGAGAGGGGGCGATCGCGAAGGTCGCCGCTCTCGTAGCCAAACATCAATTGAGCCGCCCGATTCAGGGCATTAATAGTCAATCCTGGATTGGAAAGGGTAACGATGCCGTTCATGACGCTTTCGCTCGAGGGTTCAGTTCGGTGTGCCGCACGGGAGGGATCTGGAGACGGGACAATGACCGTCCGATCGGGGGAGGGAGGCAAGTGCAAGTCCTGTCGGCAATCCGTATTTTAATTAAAACGAACTTTCCTCCAGCTTTGCCCGAGCCAGACTCGCTCGCCCTAATTTTAGGGTTCCCAGAATCGGTGCCGAGACCGTCTGCCGCGCGATCGCCCGTCGGACTTTTAATCCATTCTGCTATTCCATTGAGAGGACAGGATAATTGAGTTGGGCAGAGGCGAGGAGAATCGGATGGAAACGAAAACCCGTTGGCGTCAAGAAAATTGCGGGGTGAAGGGTGGGGCGCAAAAGAAATTTGGGGCAACCGTTAAACGATTACCCCAACTACCCGCTCATGACCCAAGACATGGATCTTTTCTTGTCGTCGGTCGTTGGCTTGTGACTCACTGCCTTGACTTGATTCTCAGTCTAGAGTTTGGGAATCTCCGAAAGCAAAACGAATTTAAAATTCGGTCAATCCCCGTCCCGCTGGGGTTTCGGAGAGCGATCGGGCTGAATTGAGTTTCGGGAATCCCCAAACTTTCCCCAAACTTTGTTGTTATTTTGCCTTGTCAATCCATGCCAAAAAATCTGGGTTACGGCGATCGCACGAAGATGCGAGTCCGACAATTACTGCAAGCGTTGCTCCAATGCGCCAACGAAGAACTGGAGGGACGCGATCGCATTCACGGTACCCTGAGAACCCATTTCCACACCGGCGATTCGGTGCGGTTGGAGGTTGAAGCCACCCTCGAAACCTTGCGACAGGTCTTCGATCTCGTCGGTTCCCCTTCCCCCGAGGAGGATACCCCGAAGCAGCGAGAGCGGCGCAAGCGTCAAATTAATGACGTGCTGACGTACTATCTCAATGGCTTTCTCGGCATTCTCGAGGATCGTCGCGTCGGAAATCAAGAAAATGCCAGCAAGCAGGGGTTGGGGGATTGGAATTTTGCCCTGCACCTGTGGAGTACGGACACGGAAGAGAATTTAGCGGAATTCGATCGCCTGTGGTCGCAAAAACGGAGCGAAATTTTGAAACAGCCGCGACCCCAGCCAACGCCGACCCCAACCCCCATCCGTTCGGACTCGCATCCGAGGGAGCGACGGGTTATCGGGTTAGAACTGCTCCCGACGGTTCCGGTGTGGGTAGGACGCGATCGCCTGTTGGAGAGTTTGCGCGATCGCTTGCTCTCGCCGAACGCTCCCAGCGTTATCGCCATTATCGGACAGGGGGGAATTGGTAAAACCAGCTTGGCAATTCAATTGCTCGCCACGGTGGGGGTAGACTTGCACGCTCTCGACCTCGATCCCGACTGTCCCTACGATCGCCTGCTGTATTTTAAGGTCGAACCGGAAATGTCGTTCGATCGCGTGGCGGATTTCCTGTTGCGCGGTTTGGAGGTCGAACCCCCCTCCCCGTCGGAGAAAATTACGGCGATTCTGGGGGGATTGCGACAGCAGCGCTGTTTGATGCTACTCGACAATCTCGAAGTAATTTTACAGCCGCGCGATCGCGCCGACGCCGGACGCGCCGTATCGGAGGATTGGCGCAAATTCCTCAACGCTTTGGCGTACAGCCAGCGTCACTCCCAAATTATCCTCACCAGTCGCGAAGTTCCCGCCGATTTAGCCGATTTGCGCTACGACCTCGCCGAACCGGATCCGGAGTTGGTCTGGATCGAGCGGCTGAGGGGGGTGAGCTTGGAGGCGGGGGTGGAAATCCTGAAACGGCGACACCTGAGCGATCGCGAGGAAGATTTGCGCTGGATCGCCGAACGGGTCGGCGGTCACGTCTTTTTGCTGGCGCAGTTAGCCGCCATTGCGCGCGACAAACCCGGTTACCTGCGATCGCACCCGGAGCTGGTCGTTCAAAAGGCGCGTCCGATCTTGCAAGCACAGTTAGACCGACAAGGGGAGGCGGCGAAGGCGCTATTGCGGCGAATTCGGGTGTTGCGCGAACCCATCGACCTGGAGGGATTGACGTTTTTGCGCTTGTATACTCCAGATGCGGAACTCGACGATCGGTTCGAGACGGCGGCGTTGTTGGAAGAACCGGTGGAGTTCGACGAGGCGGAACTGGCGCAAACCGCCGAATTGGTCGATCGCCTGGCGGATAGTTCCCTGCTACAACAGCATTACGACGAGCGATGCTACGACTTCTGCTATAGCCTGCATCGGGCGATCGGGGAATTTTTGGAGGCGCAATTCCCCCAAGATCGCGAAGTGGCGATCGAGGCGGCGTACAAGTTTTACTGCACCCGTTCGGTTCCCGACGACCCCCAAACCCTCGACGATTTGCGTCCCCTGCTAGAAGCGCAATACTTCGCCGCGCGATACGTTCCCAGAGACTCCGATGCGCGATCGCGCCATTACGCTCGCGCCATCAATTCGATGGTGGGGTTCCTAGAAGAATACCTGCGCCGCTGGGGACATTGGACGCTGCTCAAAGAGCTGTACGAGGAGATTTTACCCTACGCCGACGACGACGCCGACCGGCGGTTTTGCTTGCGCGCCTTGGGAGCGATCCATCGGGATTGGGGTAATTGGGACGACGCCGAACGCTATTTTCGCGATACCCTGGCTAGCGCTCGCGAGCAGGAGAATTGGAGCGATGTGGCGACTTCGCTGGCGTTGTTGGGCGATTTAGCCCGATCGCGCGGGGACTGGAACGACGCCGAACGACTGTATCGCCAAGCGTTGGAATTGCGCTTGAAATTGGGCGATCGCGCCGGAATGGCAGAAGTTTGGGGCGTGTTGGGCAATCTCGCCTGGGTGCGCGGGGATTGGGACGACGCCGAACAATTGTATCGCCAGTGTTTGATGTTGGAAATGGAATTGGACGATCGCGCCGGAATGGCGTCCAGTTGGGGCGTCCTCGGCGATCTCGAACGCGCTCGGGGGAATTGGCGCAAAGCCGAACGGCTCTACCAGCAATCGTTGGAATTGCGAGAGGAATTGGGCGATCGCGCTGGAATGGCGCTGACGTGGGGTGTCCTGGGCGATCTCGAACGCGCTCGGGATCGTCAGGAGGCGGCGCAGGGGTTGTACCGACAGGCGTTGGAGACGATGGAGCAGTTGGGCGATCGCGCCGGAATGGCGGCGGTGTGGCTGGCGTTGGGTCACATCGAGTCGGATCTGGGCAACCTGGATGCAGCCGAACAGCTATACCGACAGGCGTTGCAGTTGCGCGTGCAATTGGGCGATCGTCGGGGTCGCGCCGAGTGCTGGCGGTCTTTGGGCGATATCGCCCGCGATCGTGATGACGGCGAGGAAGCCGAACGCTTGTACCAGGAGGCGTTACAGTTGTACACGCTACTGGGCGATCGCCTGGGAATCGCGCGAACCTTCGCGGCGCTGGCGCAAAACGAATTGGAACGCGATCGGCTCGAATCGGCGGAGGTGCTGTTTTCCGAAGCGTTGGCGAAGTTGGAAACGTTGGGAATCAAGCGCGAAATCGCCGGAACGCTCTACCAAATCGCGCGACTGTGGCGGCGGCGCAAGCGTCCGAATTTGGCACAACCCCACTACGACGCGGCGATGGAGATGTTGCGGGAGTTAGGCGCGCGGCGAGATATCGAGCGAATGGAACGGGAGTGGCGAGAATAGCAATCTAATGTAAGATGTCAAAGACTTCTCGCCGAATCGACCTAGATGAAGCGCAATGCATCCGATCCGATTTACATCCTCGGTGCGGGACCGGCTGGGTTGGCGGCGGCTTACACGCTGACCCAACGCGGCTATCCCGTCGTCGCGATCGAACGCGAAGATCGAGTCGGCGGACTCGCGAAAAGTTTCGAGTACCGCGACTTTATTTTAGATTGCGGACCGCATCGGTTTTATACCAAAATCGACCCCGTGATTCAACTGTGGGACGACGTTCTCGGCGATGACCAAGTGGCGGTGGATCGCCTGACGCGGATTTACTATCAGGGAAAATACTTTAGCTATCCCCTCAAAACGATGGACACGCTTTCGACGTTGGGGATCTGGGAGAGCCTTCGCATTATTCTGTCTTACAGTTGGGCGAAGTTGCGACCGATTCGAGATCCGCAAAATTTTGCCGACTGGGTGACCTCTAAGTTCGGTCGGCGTTTGTTCGAGATCTTTTTTCAATCGTATACGGAAAAGTTGTGGGGAATTCCCTGTACGGAAATTAGCGCGGATTGGGCGTCGCAGCGAATTAAAAGTTTGTCGTTGTTTCAAGCGATGCGCGATGCGATTTTGGGCAAAAATGGCAAGGTTCACAGTTTGGTCGATCGCTTCCAATATCCTCGCTTGGGGTCGGGACAACTGTACGATAAAATTGCCGACAATTTGCGCGATCGAGGACAGCCGATTTTAGTCAATACGGAAGTCGTACGGTTGCATCGCGATCGCGATCGCGTTACCCATCTCACCCTCAAAGATCGGCAAACGGGAGCCGAATCGACCGTTCCCTGTCGTAGCGTCATTTCGTCGATTCCAATCACGGTGTTATTGCAGCGCGTCCTGCATCCGTCTCCTCCCGAACCGATTGTCAATTTCGCGCGATCGCTCAAGTTTCGCAATACGATTTTGGTCTATCTGGTGGTCGATCGCAATCCACTATTTCCCGACCAATGGCTTTACATTAACGATCCGAGGGTGAAGGTCGGTCGCGTGACGAATTTTGCCAACTGGTCGCCTCATATGCTGCCCAATTCCCATCAAACGCCACTGTGCTGCGAATATTGGTGCGACTTTGGCGATCGCCTCTGGAATGCTTCGGACGAACAATTGCGCGATCGCGCCGAACGAGAACTGCGGACGATTCAATTGCTCGCAGACGAATCGGTTTCGTCGGGATTTGTCTTGAAACTTCCTCGCGTCTATCCGGTATATTCGGGGAATTACAAGGTCGCACTCTCGAAAATTCAATCCTATTTACAGCAATTCGAGAATTTGCAACTTATCGGTCGTTACGGATCGTTTAAATACAACAATCAAGACCATAGTTTGCTGATGGGAATTTTGGCGGCGGAGAATGTTATTTCGCCCGGAAGCTACGATTTGTGGTCGGTGAATTCAGACAGCGAGTATTTAGAGGAAATCAAACGCGATCGCGCTCCGAAGTACGCGCCAACGACGGTTCAATTCAGTCAAAGTGCATCTCGATGAGAAATTTCTTGCAATCGCGATTGAATTCGAGACATGGCGCGATCGCAATTATCCTGGCGATCGCCTTTTTGATTCGCGCTTTGATTCCCCTGTTGGCGTATGGAATTACTGGCGACGCAACTGCATTTCACGGTTACGATACCCATTCGTATATCGAACCCGCGCGATCGCTGATCGAATCGGGTCAATTTACCAGTTCCGGTCGCCCCGAAATTTTTCGCACGCCAGGTTATTCAGTCTTTTTAATTCCAGGACTGTTGCTCGATCGCGTTGAATTCATGACTATCGCGTTTCAAGTTTTGTTAGGATGCGCCATAGTTTACCTGGTTTATCGCCTGGTATTCATTTTATTTGAAAACCGCATTGTCGCCCTTCTCGGCGCGCTGTTGTGCGCGTTAGAACCGATGTCGGCAATTTGGTCGAGTTTTCTACTCTCGGAAACGCTGTTTACCGCCTTAATGCTAGCGTTTTTATATTCTTTAGTTCGATATATTAAAAGGCGATCGCTGCGAGATATTCTGTTAACAGCGCTATTCCTAACTGTCTCGATTTACGTGCGACCGATTGGCTACTATCTCCCGATTCTAATTTCGATTTTCCTCCTCCTCGGAACCCTAATGACTCGCCAATTTAACAGATCGCTCATTCCCCATATGGCAATTTTCCTGATTGCGACCATGGGAAGCATCGGACTGTGGCAAATTCGCAACGCCGTCACCACCGGATATTCATTTTTTGCCGCCGTTGCCGACCATAATTTATACTGTTATAATGCAGCGGCATTAGTGGCGCATCAGCGCGATCGCCCCTTTTTCGACACCAGCGCGCAACTGTGCGGTCGCGGCGTTTTCGACTATTTCGAGATTCATCCCGAACAGCGAGATTGGACGCAAGCGCAAATTTATCGCTACCAAGGTCGCGCCGGAAAAGAACTGATTGCGAGTCACCCGATTGACTACGCGATCGTCCATTTCCAGGCATTATTTAAAACCCTGGTTTCGAGTACGGGACGGCGATACGTGCAGTTATTCACCAATCGCCGCGAGAGCGAATTCAGCGATCGCATTCATTTTCTGCTCTCCGTCGAAACGCCAAACCCACTGCTCGGTTGGGGGTTGGTCGCCATTCATTTTATCGATATCGCCTTTTACAGCCTGCTGTATTTGTTCTCAATTCGTGCCTGGTTTTCCAAGCCAGCGATCGCCAATTTATCCGGTTTAGCCGTGTTGAGCGTCACTACCTATTTAATAATTTTGACCGCGCCACCGGGAAGCGAGCGATTTCGCGTTCCAATTATGCCCATTTTATGCGGATTTGCCGCTTATGGATTGTGGCTGACTTTCCATCAATGGCGCGATCGCCTTGGAGTCAAAACCGAGAGTTAATATTCAATTCCCGGTTGCGCCTTCACCCCTTGCTCGCGAAACGGATGCTTCACCAACGTCATTTCGGTGACCAAATCCGCGCGATCGATTAATTTAGCCGGTGCGCCGCGACCGGTGAGAATTACGTGGGAATCGGCGGGTTTGCGCTCCAATCCCGCTAACACCTCGTCTGCATCGAGATACCCCAGTTTCATGGCGACGTTGATTTCATCGAGCAACACCAGCTTGTACTCCGGGTTGCAGATAAACTCCAGTGCGGTGTCCCAGGCTTGTTTGGCTTTAGCAATATCGCGATCGCGATCCTGAGTTTCCCAGGTAAACCCCTCTCCCAACGCGCGAAACTGGATTTGGTCTCCCCATTTCTCGAACGCGGCTTTCTCAGCGGGTTCCCACGCACCTTTGATAAATTGCACGATCGCCACTCGATACCCGTGTCCGAGCGATCGCATCACCATTCCCAACGCGGCGGTGGTCTTCCCTTTCCCGTTTCCGGTATTGACCGCGATCAGTCCTTTCTCTTTATTGCGTTCGGCGAGTCGCTGTTCTTGGACTTGCTTGCGCCGCTGCATCTTCTGGCGGTACTGTTCGGGAGTCAAGCCGGAGGTTTCGAGGTTGGCGTTTGAGGTCATGGTGGTCAGTCGCGTTGTTGAAGGATCGTTGCTATATTTTACGCTAACTGCGTTCTCTGGAGCGATTGTTATTTCCAAGACCTACCCATTAGCAAAAAATAAGTATTTTTACTCTATCGAATGCGATCGCATTTTTCCGCATTCGCTCTATCTCCTTAAAGAGTTACACGGGACATAAATCTAACCATCTATAGATGCATAGTGTTTAGAGGCAATCTACACTTCAAGTAGTCGTGAAAGCTGAATCAGGATTATATAAGCCTTCAGTAACACCAGAATTCGGGATTGGCTCCAAAGAAAGAGAAAGAACGACTGTTGGCTTGATGGGTTCATTGCTCGTGAAGAAGACCCATCCAGTGCCATCTACCACTCTCGCTAGATCGATTCGATTGAGATCGAAGTGAATTCTAAATCGATTTTAGAAGGGATTTTGTTATACGGGTAGCTTCCGACGAATCCAAGCGAGCGGAGCCAAATCTCCCATGTCGCAAGAAGCTTGAAAAGCGCTAAAGAATTATTATGTTAGGCTGGAACAAACATTCAGCACTGTCCGTGCTGAGTGGAATTTCGTTACTTACCCTTTTTGGTTTTGCAAGTCCCGCTTCTGCACAATCGAACCAGTGCCAAAAAGAAATCACCCTTCAATCCGTTGAAGTATTAGACGGTCAAGGCATCGGTGAAGGAAAACTAGAGATGGAGATTACCTCAGAAATTGGAAATCTCAACCAACGCACCGAGCGTGCTTGGAAAGTCGGTCAAGGTGCGGTTCATGACTTGAGCGTCAGTTTCCCTCCTATTGAAATCGATCGCGGATCGTCAGCACAACTTCCATTGTGTTACGGCGGCAATTCATTATCGGACATGACCGTCAAATAAATGTTGTCGTAATGCACCAATCGCCTAATTTTGGACTGGCATCAAATTAAATTTGCCGTAACGCATTAATCACCTCAAATTCCCCATGAGAGGTGGTGCGTTGCGGCAGATTCACGCGATCGCAATTCACAAACATTGACACCGCAACACACCCGACCAGGGGATTAACTGTCAAATTAAATCCAATTAAATTCGCCGTAACGCACCAACCTTTAAGATTCCACCTCCGTCGTCCGTCCCAACCGCGTAAACCGAATTTCGATCCGCCGCCGTTGCGCATCCGGATTGCGATTCGCCGACGCAAACCCCCCATCCGGAGACACCAATTGCGCCGCAGAATAGGGACGAAACTCCAACCCCTCCAACTTATTCTGCTCCTGCTGTACCCGCTGCAACACGTTCACCACCGCCAACGCTCGCATTAACCCCAAATCTGCATTCGAGCCGGGATTGAGCGCGCTCACCGACGCATCTCCCTTCGCCACCCGCTCCAACGCACCATCGAGATTGCTGCTTCCGCCATTCGGTTGTCCGTCGGTATGTCCGATGACTTCCACCACGTCAATGTCGTACTGCTTGGCATTTTGCTCGATTTTCGGCACCAACTGGTCGCGGACATACTTCTCCAACGCCGAGGGTAACTGCGCGCTCCCCGAAGCGAACCGATAAGCTCCCGTATCGCGAATGACGATAATCGGCGGTGCTTTCGGCGTTTGTTGCTCTTGGCGCAAATCGGCTTCTAAATCTTCGTTTTGATTGGCTAAGGCTTTATTTTTTAAGGCGAGGGTGCGATTTTTCTCTTCCAGTACGGCGAGACGTTCTTCCGCCGCCGCCGAGCGTCGTTCGGCGATGGATAAATATTGCTGTAATTCTTCGACTTCCCGGGACAGTCGCTGTTCGTTGGCGCGCAGGCTGGAAATTGACACCAGCGGCTTGATAATCGCCAGCAGCAGCAGAAAGCTCATAATCATGAAGGCGTTGGACATTAAATCCGCAAACGCGGGCCAAATGTCGAATTCGTCGCGGGTTTCGATTTGTCGCTGTCTCAGGCGCATAGTCGGTTCGGAACACACACAGTTATTTCATTGTAAGAAAATCGGTAATTTCCTGTAGCCGTCGGTACGTCACGGCTTTCGATTGGCTCGTCCTAATTGGTTGCTACTTCCCCTCATCCCTCCATCTCCCTATCCCCCCATCCCCTATTCTTGATACGCTCGAATCATAACGATTCCGTTCGGGAGAGCGATTATGCTGATTTCGACTAAGGAACTGCTGAGTGCGGCGCAGCAACAGTCCTACGCCATCGGTGCGTTCAACGTCTACAACCTCGAAGGTGCAATGGCGGTACGCGAGGCGGCGCAGGCGCATCAAAGTCCGGCGATGTTGCAGATGCATCCGTCGGCGCTGGAATACGGGGGGAAGGCGCTTGTCTCTCTTTGTTTAGAAGTGGCGCGCGAGGCAACGGTTCCCATGTCCGTGCAATTGGATCACAGTAGTTCGGAACAGGCGATTCGCGAGGCGCTGGATGCGGGGATGAGTTCGATTATGGCGGACGGTTCCCCCTGGTCTTACGATAAGAATCTCGAATTTACTCTGGCGATGACCAATTTGGCGCACGATGCGGGTGCTGCGGTGGAGGCGGAAATCGGTCGCATTAGCGGGAGCGAAGACGATCTGACGGTGGAAGAAAAGGAATCCAAGATGACCGACCCGGTGCAAGCGGTGGAATTCGTGAAGGCGACCAAGGTCGATTCGCTGGCGGTGACGATTGGGAACGTTCATGGGAAATATCACAGCGAGCCGCGTCTGGATTTCGATCGCCTGGAGAAAATTCGCAATTCCCTCGACCTTCCCCTGGTGTTGCACGGTGCGTCGGGTCTTCCGGAACACATGGTGCGCCGTTCGATTGAATTGGGGGTGTGTAAGTTCAATGTCAACGCGCAGGTGCGAGCCGCCTTTTTAAGCTCGATGAAACAGCGTTTGAATCAACCGGATAGTCCCGATTTGTTGGACGTGATGAATACTGCTATTGCAGCGATGTCGGAGGTTATTGCTGAAAAGTTAGAGCTGTTCGGGTCGGTGGGGAAAGCTTCGCTGCACGGCTGAAGCGTCGCGCGCAACAGGGTGAATAAACATACAACAACAGCAGTCCGTAGTTCCGAACTGCCGAGTGATTTCCTGGATAGTTAGATGTAATTTGGAGATGAAACGAATTTAACAACTCAGTTTCATGGCTCCCCTTGCGTCTAGTTTAGGAAATATCGACGTTCTGGCAGGGACTGCTGTTGTTTAACGAGACAGATTTCAGAGGGAACAGACTAATTTATCCTCCTAATTGAGTTGGTTATCTGTCAGGGAAGCGGTTTTGCTTCATTCGCCCGTAAACCGAGTTGTCGAGCGATTTCCTGTTTGCTTTGAGACTATTTGGAGATGAAACGAATGGAAAGATTCAGTTTCATGGCTCCCCTAGTTAAGTTTAGGAAATATCGACTTGATATCGGGGGCGACTGTTAGTGAACGAGACAGACTTAAAAGAGAACAGTATTCTATATCCTCCTAAGCGAGTTGGCTATCTGTCAGGGAAGCTTTATTGCTTCAATTACTACTTTAAGGACTCTATGGAATGAGGGCAACCCCATGCAATTAAACTTTACTATTTAACGAGTTTTTACTGAAATTAGGTTAAGTTAGGTTAACGTACTGACGCGGGCGAAATGGCGCTGATGTCGCAACCACAGGGATGCTAGCCGATAAGACGCGATCGCTCGATTTGAGAGCGCCTCGGGCAAATTCGTTTTTTCCGGTTGGTGCGACCCGGTAGCGTTGTGGCAATTGCGATCGATTGCGCGTTGATTGAACTAATGCGATCGCCTGGATTTGTTGAAAACGGGACAGGGGGCGATCGCGACTCAATCGGATATCTTGGCTCCACCCTTGAAGCGGTTCGGTTGGAGATCGATCGCCTGATTTTAAACTGAAGCGTGACGGGAAAAACGGTGGCTCAAAATACAACAACAGCAGCCCGTAATTCCGAACTGCCAAGCGATTTCCTCTATATTTTGATGCTATTTGGAGATGAAACAAAATTCGCGATTCAGTTTCATTGCTCCCCTGCGTCTAGTTTAGGAAATATTGGCGTTCTGGCGGGGGCTGCTGCTGTTTGACGAGACAGATCTTAGAGGGAACAGTGTTAGATATCCTCCTAGTGAGTGAGTAATCTGTCAGGGAAGCTTTACTTGCTTCATTTACTACGTTAAAGACGATCGATTCTAAGGACAACCCCCTGCAATCAAACTTTACTATTTAACGAGTTTTTGCTTGCTTTTGATTAAGTTAGGTTAACCAAAACTTCCCAATCAAATTCCCTCAAACGTCCGTATGGCAAGACTTAGCGCTCCGATCGCCCCTCGTGGTGAGCCGTTGCGGGAAGACAAACCGTCACAGTCGTTCCGCGTCCGAGTTGGCTTTCCACCTGGATTTTCCCGCGATGGTTGGTGACAATTCCCCGCGCAATCGCCAACCCCAACCCCGACCCAGTATCGCGATCCGACTTGCGATTGTGGCTGCGAGCGGGATCGACGCGATAAAAACGCTTGAAAATATGGGGTAACGCCTCCTCGGAAATGCCAATTCCCGTGTCGCTGACCCGCACTTGTAACGCCGTACAGGTGGATTGGCGATTGTTGGCGCGGCTGCATTGCAACGCCACCGTTACCGTTCCCCCCGCTGGCGTGTATTGCACTGCATTGGCGACTAAATTGGTCAACAGGCGCGCCAGTTGGTTCCAATCTCCCCGCAGGGTAAAAGCATCCAACGCCTTGCGATCGCGCAGTTCCGGCGGGAGTTCGGCGAGTTCTAACGATAGAGTAACCCCTTTATCCGCCGCGATCGCCTGTTGTTCTTCCACCACTTCCATCAATAGCGCATCCAGAGGAACATCCTCCCAATTCGGTTGCAACGTCTGGCTGTCCTGTCGCGCCAAAAATAGCAAATCGTCCACCAACCGACTCAAGCGGCGAGTCAGGCGTTCGATAGTTTGCAATCCGGCGCGATCCGAATCGGCGTTTAACTCGGGATCCGACAGAGCCGCTTGGACGTTGGCTTGAATCGTAGCGATGGGACTGCGCAACTCGTGGGACGCATCGGCGGTAAACTGTTTCAACCGCTGGTAAGACTCGCGCACCGGAGTCATGGCGATTTCGGATAAAAACCAACCGCTGGCGGCGACGGAAATCACCATCAACCCCATTCCCCAACTTAAATCGACCAACAATTGGCGGCTGGGTTTGGTCACCTCGAACCACGGATGGCTGACGCGCAGGTAACCGACGATTTCGCCGCAGATTTCCACTTGTTTGGTAACTTGGCGCAGGGGTGCGTGGGTGTAGGTGTCCTGAGAATCGTTATCGGACAGGTAAACGGTTTCGCTGGCGCGTTCGGGGTGCAGGGGAAGGTCGAGGGGGTCGTTGAGGGTAGACCAGCGCAAGTGTCCTTGCAAGTCGAACCATTCCAGGTCGATGCGATCGTCTTCCAAGGTATCGGCGTTGTCGCGAAAGCTAGCTTCAATGTTAACCCGCAAGCGATCGCCGTATTCCGACGGTTGCTCTCGCGGTTCCACCACCAGCGATCGTTCTACCACCTCCGCCACGTGATTGAGGGTATCGTCCACCCGTTCGATCAGCGTATTGCGGAAATACAGGTAAATTCCCGTGGCGAACAGCAGCAGCAACAGCGCCGTAACGGCAGTATACCAGAGGGCGAGGCGGCGGCGGGTGGATTGAAACACGCTGGGTTCGAGGGTCATAACTCAGATCGATCGAATTTCCATTCACCCATCTGATTCTCATGAAAAATTCAGACAGGCTCGGTTTAATGACCGTAGCATCGAAGGCGATACCTTGAGATGGGAGACGCTGCGCGATCGCGGCGATTGTTTTACATTAACGAGATAGTTAGCAAAATAGTTGCATGAGGATACGGGTATGAACGAGACTGCGACCCCCCAACCCACCACCTACGATATCGAAACCGCCGTGCGCGATCGCTATGGCGCAGGAGCGCAGCAAACCGAGGCGAGTTTGTGCTGTCCCACCGAATACGACGGTCGCTATCTCGAGATCTTACCGGACGAAATTTTAGAGCGGGATTACGGCTGCGGCGACCCCTCCCGTCACGTTGGCGCAGGCGAAACCGTCGTCGATTTAGGCTCCGGTGCGGGTAAAATCTGCTATATTCTCGCCCAGAAAGTCGGCGCCAGCGGACAAGTCATCGGCGTGGACTTCAACGACGATATGCTGTCCCTCTCGCGCAAGTACCTCAACGAAATGGCGGAGAAACTCGGCTATCGCAACGTTCGGTTTCTCAAAGGGAAGATTCAGGATTTAGCGCTGGATCTCGATAAAATGCAAGACTGGCTGGCGCAAAATCCCATTACCTCCGTCGAGCAGATGGCTGCATTTGAATCCTATCGCGATCGCCTGCGTCAGGAACAACCCCTCATCGCAGATAACAGCGTCGATGCAGTCGTCTCCAACTGCGTGCTGAACTTAGTCCGTCCCCAAGACAAGCAACAGCTATTCGCCGAAATCCACCGAGTGCTCAAGCGTGGCGGTCGCGCCGTGATTTCCGATATCGTCTGCGACGAATACCCCACCCCCGAAATTCTCGCCGACCCGGAATTGTGGAGCGGCTGCATCTCCGGCGCATTTCGAGAAGATGAATTCCTCAAAATGTTCGAGGAGGCGGGATTCTACGGGATTGAAATTCTCTCCCGTCAAGCCGAACCTTGGCAAGTTATCGATGGAATCGAGTTTCGGTCGGTGACAGTTCGCGCCTATAAAGGAAAAGAGGGTGCGTGTTGGGAGCGCAATCAGGCGGTGGTGTACAAGGGTCCGTGGCGACAAGTAACCGACGATGACGGTCACGTCCTGCGTCGGGGAGAGCGAACCGCCGTGTGCGACAAGACCTATCAGATTTTAACCAATCCCCAGAGTCCCTATCGCGACGACACGATCGCAATTGCGCCGTATCGCGAGATTCCGCTAGAGGAGGCGGTACCGTTCGATTGCAGCAGTCGCACGCGCCATCCCCGCGAAACCAAGGGACAGGACTATCGGGTGACGCAAACTAACGAGTCGTCGGCGTGTTGCGAACCGGAGAGTTGTTGTTAGTTACGCCTGTGCGTTCTCCAGGTTGGGTGGGTGCGGTTTTTATATGAGATTTTTTTCATATGAAGCCCGATTGTCGGCGATTCGTAAAGTTCTCGTTTTTTGGGTTTCGCGCCTCAACCCAACCGACACAATGTTCGATTTCAGTTAATTTCAGACTTTATCTATGGTTCAGACTCCAGCCAAACCGAAAATTACGCCATTTCACGAGAAAATTGGCGCGCCGTTGAGCAAGCAGCAAATCACCGTTTTGCAAATTAATTTAGGCAAGCGGTGCAATTTGGCGTGTACCCACTGTCACGTGGAAGCCGGACCAAAGCGGACGGAGGAATTATCCGACGAAATTACCGCACAATTGGTCGAACTGATTCGGAGATCGCCCCAAATTGAAACCGTGGATCTAACCGGTGGCGCGCCAGAGATGAACAACGGATTTAAGCCGATTGTGGAAGCCGCGCGGGAAACGGGAAAAGAGGCGATCGTTCGCACGAATTTAACTGTATTCTTTGAACCCGGATTTGAAGATTTACCCGACTATTTCGCCCGTCACCAAATTCGCGTCGTCGCCTCGCTACCCTGCTATACGGCGGATAACGTCGATAAAATGCGGGGAAATGGCGTCTTCGACGGCTCAATTCGCGCCTTGCAAAAGCTGAACGAGTTGGGTTACGGGAAAGACCCGAATTTAATTCTCGATTTAGTTTACAATCCCCAATTGCCCACCGCCGAGAAATTTTCGCTTCCACCGCGCCAAGAAAAGTTACAGCAGGATTACGATAAGTTTCTCTTCGATAAATTTGGAATTGTCTTCAACCACCTGTTTACCATCACCAATCTCCCCATCGGTCGCACCAAATACTATCTGGAACGTACCCAGCTCCACCAACCGTATTTGAAATTCTTGGAAAACAACTATAATCCCGGTACGGTGGAACATTTAATGTGTCGCAACGAACTGTCGATTGACTATCGCGGTTACGTCTACGATTGCGACTTCAACCAAATGGAAGATCGACCCGCCAAAACTCCCGATGGCGAGACGCTGACGGTGGCGAAACTGTTAGACGCGGAAGGATTAGATCTCGTCGAAACAGTGGCGACGGCTCCGTATTGCTATGGGTGTACGGCGGGATGCGGTTCCAGTTGTGGCGGTACTTTGGTATAAACCGATGCAGCTCCAGCACTATGGGAAATGGCAGGATATCGATTGTGTTGCGTCCGAACCGTTGCCATTGCAGCGACGGATGTGGCACAGTCCCCGCTTTTGGGTGGCGATCGCGCTTTTGGCAGGGTTGGCGTTATTTTTGCTGACCCCGCTCCATCAATTGCTCGATCGCGCCTATTTCGCCGAACTGCTGCGGAATTCAGGTCATTGGGCGATCGCCTTATTTGTCCTGACTTATACAATTCTCACAGTCCTCGGCATTCCCGGCACTATGCTCACCGTGGCTGGCGGTGCGGCGTTCGGGGTGTTGCAAGGGACGCTGTGGTCGGTGGTTGGCGCGACATTTGGGGCGATTGGCGCGTTCTGGGTGGCGCGATACCTGCTACGCGGTTGGGCAAAACGGCAATTCGGCAGGCACAAGCGGCTAAAACAGTTCGATCGCGCGGTACGCCGCTATCCGTGGCAGTTCGTGTTTGCCGTGCGGTTTGCTCCGATTTCACCATTTAATGTTGTAAATTTCTTGTTCGGATTGACGCCAATTCACTGGCTACCTTATTCGGTAGGAACGTTTTTCGGGATTATGCCGGGGACGCTGTTGTATACTTGGTTGGGAGTCACTGGTCGCGCAGCGTTGCAAGGGGGCGATCGGTTGCCGTTTTTCCTGGCGTTGGGGTTTTTGGTGGTGCTGTCCCTATTACCACTTTGCGCGAGAGGTCGGTGGAAATGGTATTGATATTGACGCTGGTGGCGGTGTGTTGCGACGATTTGACCTTATTGCTATACATCACATGATTGGACATCGTTCGTTAGAAACAGGTTAAATTACATTTTTTAATAGAATTAAATCCCATTTTATGATTAAAATAGATCGGGTAGGGTGTGTGACGCGGTCAGACAATGCGATCGCACTCAGATCGATGAAATTTCACGCGATCGCTATCCATCAACATGAATTGACGCCGCAACACATCCTACCAGGGAATTAACTACTATGTGTTAGAGGTCGGTCGCAGAAGCAATTCTCAGTTTCGCATATTGTTTTATAACAGGGGAAAGCGTTACCAGATTACCTGTTTGCTCCAATAGCAATCGCTTTCTGAGAGATTGTACGATATTCAACAAGTCCGATGGAGATAAAATTTTTTCTCGCATTAATTGAGATAGCGGTATGCAATTGTTCTCCCGAGCCAAACGAAGAATAACCTCTTTTTCTGAATCCGAAATTCTAGTCCACTGTCGTTCGAGTTGATATTTAATTTCTTCAGTCAATAGAAGGCGATCGTATTGGAAAAATTCGGCGGCGTTTCCTTCCAAAATATCCCGAATCATAACCGCAACACTTTTGAGCCAAAATGGGTGACCTCGATAGAGTTCGATGGTTTTAATCCAATGCTCGTCTAACACTAAACCTTCAGAATCGAGGAGTTCTTTCGCCGTTTCTCCTAACCCCTCTAGTTGCAGCCAACGAACTGGCGTGCATTCGCTTGCAAGATTCGCGATCTCTCGGATAGGTTCTAAACCGACTGTAATAATACAGCTTTGATGCGATAATTCTGCAAGGAATTTAAATAAAATACCGTAATCTTCATATCCATTTTTATAATAACCAACTAAACAGCGATCGCGGAGAATTGCTTCTACATCATCGAATATCAGCAAACAACGATGCTGGCGTAAATAGGTTAAAAGTTCGGCAATTCCATTCTCAGTTGTCTCAAAAGACCGATCTTCTGAAGTATCGGTTAAGCTATCTAGCAGATTAGATAGGGTTTGCACTAGCGGAGGGGTAAATTTTAAACTTCGCCAAATGATGCGCTCGAATTGATTATGCACTTGTTTGATGAGGTTGACAACTAAAGCGGTTTTACCAATTCCGCTGATTCCCGATATTCCAATTGAGCGAACTCTGTCCCCAAATATCCACTGGGTTAAACAGGTTAATTCGTCTGTGCGTCCGTAGAAAGCACCAATATCCGGAATATTTTGGAGATCTTCGTCTCGTTTCCGGTTGTTGTGGCGAACAGATGATTCGTTTTTCTCGGATTCTGACAGATTGCTGGTTTCTGGACAAAGATTAACATCTCCAATATGGACGAAATCTTTCCAAAAACTCGATGTAAAATGCGAAAACTGCAATCGCTCGATTGTAGTCTTAAAATTAGATTTTTTAACTTCTTCTCCTAATTCTTCTGATAAAATTTTCCATAATTCAGAGCCAACATCTTTAACATGACCCTCACTACACTGATAGTTTTTCGCAATTTCAGAATATTTTTGACCTTCCCAAGTTCCTTGTAAAATTGCCTTTTGTAAATCATCAATATGCTTGCCGGTTTTTTTAACGACCAGATTGTCAGCTAATTGTAAAATTTCGTGAAAATCCATGAGACACCGCCGTTCGATGATTTTATCCGACTTAATCCAGCTTAATCCGATTCGATCGGACTTTAATGAAGTCAAAAAAGGTAAGTAAAATCCATTAATTCAAATGAATTACTACTGAAACCCTTCATTAAGGGTATTAGCTATAAGATTTTGATAATTTCAGACCAAATGGGACTTTTACCGACTTGACAATAATATATTACTAGAAAACAATAAATTATACATTGTTACAACATAAAATCAATAAAATGGCTAGCAATTTTTTGCGTCAATTCGTGACATCATTAAGCTGTATTGCTGGACTTGCGATCGCGAGTGCGAGTTCTCCAGCATTAGCCGACCCCATGTTAACCAATGCTAGTGATTGCTTTTCAGCTACTGCAAGCGGAACAAATCTTGATTCTGAAGATTCCCGTTTAGCCGTCGAGTCTGCAATTAATCCCCCTGAAGACAGTTGGTGCCGCAAAAACAATCCCAGATACGATAATGATTCACCCGATTCAGCCAACCTAGAGCCAGATACTTTTGCCTGCATGAACAATCCTAATCCAGTTTGCGATAATCCTCCGCACTACTCTGCACCGTTAGAATCTGAAAGCTTTGCCTGCATGAATAATCTAAATTCTTCTTGCGAAAATCCAGAGCCAACTTGCTCGGCTGAGGAGTAGTCTGTTGCGATAATTTCACGCGATCGCCATCCATCCCATAAATTGACGC
>CAYQUF010000039.1:26550-30241 GCA_964420595.1 uncultured bacterium | reverse complement strand
GTAAAGATTTTGGGTAAATTTAATTCTGAAATCAACAAAAGTTACCACCGAGGCGAACCGATATCGATAGCATGAAAAAAGAGAGCCGATCTTGTCCCGATCTTGACTGGCTGTACCGGCACGGCGTCCCTGCGCGTCCGTCAATTGCCTGTAAATCGAGCGAGCTGCGAACAAGTTCGGCGCTCTATTTGGATCGAGCCGCAAGCACTCCATTGACTCCCCTACAGGGCACATAGCTGTCGCGGGAGTCGCATCGATTCAGCACCTGCGATCGCTCGGGAACGCTAGCGTCAGTCCACGCGCTCGAGTTGCCAGAGAATCTGATTGCCTTCCCGCCGCACTCGCGAGACGACCCAATTGCGCCAAACCCAGTTATCGCCTCGGGACGTGACGGCACTGGCATTGACATCCATCAGATCGGCAAGTTCCGAACTGCTGATCAAGTAGCCTTGTTCGGCAATTTCATCAGCCGTATGCAGGCTTTCGACAAGCAGGCGAAGTTGGTGGACTCTGACTTCGCGCGGCGGAGATTCAAAGGATTCTTCGTGAGAAGCAGCTATGGCGTCTGTCATGGCGAGATCCCAATTTTCTAAACGGTCAGAGGCTATAGGATCGGATTTTATCGCTTGGTTGTCAATTATGTTAGGGGCAAACTCGCTCGAATGGTTTAGAGCAAGCCATTGTTATCTCGCTCGCTTGTTTCTGACCGACGCTGGAGCGATCGCGGGGTAGCGCTCGTTGTCGGAGTTTGCCCCCACCCCGAGGTGCTTGGCGCTCGTCTCAATCTTGGCATAACTCCCAATTTGAGCGAAATATTCCGACTAAAGTTCGACCGCGATCTCGTCTGGGTCGATATACGTTAGCGGTAGCAGAGGCGTCACGGACGGCGAACCCAACCATAGGCGATCGCCGCTGCCATTGCCCCGGCGAGCAGGCTCGATCCCAACCATAGCAACGATAGCATCCAAATTGGCGTTTCGGGGTTCGCGGGTAACCCACGGGTGGCGATCGCAATGCTCGCTTGGGTGACGGCAATTCCCGCTCCAGCGGCGGCGATGGCAGGAATCGGATTCGGCTGGGGATCGACCGGACAAGTGTCGATGGTGCCGCGCAACGTGCCGATGGTATTTTCCAGCAACGTCAGTCCCAAACTGAGATTGGCGTATTCGGTTTCGATTTGCACGCGGTAGCTATCGGCGGCGAGATTGCAAAATTGCTCTAAAAATTCCAAATGGCTGTCGTCGTCCAACTCGGCGATGGCGTGGAGTCGCTTTTGGTAGTTGATTAAATTGGCGTGAATAATCCGCTGCTTGTCGTCGAGGTAATTCAAGCATTTGGCATAGCGTGCCAGCAATTCCAGGGTTTCGGCGAGGGTGAAGCGCAGTTGGGCTAAATCGAGATTTTCTTTCAAGCGTGCCGGGAGTTGATTGGCGATCGCCTCGGCATTAATATAATCGGCTTTGAGTTGGGCTTTGAGCTGGCGGCTTTGAGAATACGCCCACAAAATTTTATTGCGAAAGCAGAACAAGCGAATCAAGTGGGGATACAACTGCTCCATCGTGGCGCGAATTTCCTCCATGCTTTGGCGGGGAGGAAACAGGCAAATCAGCAGGTGGTCGTTTTCCCGTCCCAAATTCTGCCAGTCGGTCGGCGCTCGCCACAGCTCGTAAATCGTCGCCCCGGCAAATTTTCCCGGACCGAGTTCTTCAATGGCGCGGGTGTGATGGGGAGCGAGTTGGGCGGCGCATTCTTTTGCCACCTGGCTCGATTCGGGGTGGTTTCCGGGCAGCTTCCCCCACAGCAACCAGGTTTGCCCGATGGTGCCCTGCTTTTCGGGGGGCAATTCGCGATCGCCCCGTTGGTGGTTGAGCGTTCCCACGATTTCCTTTTCGAGATCTTGCAGGCTATCGATGGGTTGGAGGGTGTAGTTGGGTTTGCCTTCGGCTTTCCACATCCCCGAACAGTTCGTTTGCAAGGCATAGACATCGCCCAACTGCAAGGCGTAGTAATACCCGTCCAACTCCACATTCAGCGGTTTGCGGCGATCCGGAGCGTCCGAGAACAGTTCGATATAAGGGGCGTCCGGCTTTTCCCGCGCCAGCAACTGTTCGAGTCGGTCGCGATCGCCATCGCTCAGTTGGCTGTAGGCTTTATCGAGTTCCGGCTCGATTTTGCGCCAGAATCGGTGCCGATTGCGATCGACTTCCCGAGCGTCTTGTCCCAACCCTTCGCGCAGGTCGTAGAGAAACAGGGTCAAGGTGGGATAGATAATCTGACTGGGTTCGTTCATGAATTCAGGCGAAGCAATGGGATTGGTGGTAGCGCGCGATCGCCCTCCTGTCGGCGCGACAGACAGCCAGCAGGCGATCGAGCGTTAATGCTTCCGATCGACTCGTGTCGCGCGGTTATTGGGCGGTTTCCTCCAATGCAGCGAGTACCGTCTCGTGAATGGTCCCGTTGCTGACCACGACGCCTCGGTTATCGAATAGTTTAGCACCGCGACCGAAGTCGAGGGGTTTGCCGAACATATCGCTGACCCGTCCTCCGGCTTCTTCCACCACGATCGCTCCGGCGGCGTGATCCCAGATTTTCTCGCGGTAGTCGGGCGTCTTGGGGGAGGGCAAACGCAGGTACAGTACCGCTTGAGCGGAGGCGACGGCACCGTATTTGGCTTGGGAGTCCATCCGCAGCGAGGGGGTGGTAATGCCGACGGCTTTGGCGATCTTGCTTTGGCGGTCTTGGTCGCTGTGGGAGGCTTCGACGCTCTCGACAAACCGATGTTTGGACAGATCCCCGGCTTCGGCGACGCGAATCGGCTTCAACTCGCCGCCAGACAGGGGCATCATTTGGGTTCCCTCTCCCCGCACGGCGACGTAGAGCGCCCCAAAATCGCCGTTGTCCAGGGGCATGGCGGGACAGGCGAGGACGCCGACTTTGACGTCGCCGTTTTCAATCAGTGCCAGGGCGATCGCGTATTGGTCTTGACGTAAAAACCCTTTCGTGCCATCGATCGGATCGAGGGTCCAAAACCGGGACGTGGCTTCGCCATTGCCGCGATCGATCCAATGGGTGGCGCGATCGGGAGTCGCTTCGGGCACGATCGCCTTGAGATAGTCGGTAATCTTGTTGAGATTGTCTGCCATCGCCGGATCGCGCAGTTCGGCAGCATCTTCTTCTCCCACGATCGGATCGTCGGGAAAGGCATCTTCTAAGGCTTTGCAGATTGCCGCTTGAGAGCCGTAGTCTGCCACCGTCACGGGGGTTTTGTCGCTTTTTTCCATCGCCGCTGGAATGTCTTGGCGCACCTGTTGGCATAATTTCGCCGCCGCCGTTGCAGCGTCAATGGCAACTTGTCGTTCGCGTTCGTAAGCCATAGATTCCACTCTATTCAAATCAAGCCATCTTATTACATTGAGCCGGTCATCCCGCAGCAAAAAACGCGGGTCACCCTCGATAACCCACATTACTGTAGCCCGCTACGGCAGACCTGTCTTCCGAGTTCTCGAATTTCGACCGACGTGCCTTCACGTTCGACTGCCGGATTCAAGCCACTCGCCACCCCTGTATCGACTGTAGACGCTTGGTGGGGAACTGTCTAGAGGATGAGGGAAGGGAAAATTTTATACGGCTTTGAGGGTTCGTCTTGTCATCGTCACGACAAAATGGGAAATGGAGGTTAGAGCAGACCAAT
>CAYQUF010000039.1:24670-26450 GCA_964420595.1 uncultured bacterium | reverse complement strand
ATCTCCCTCTCCCCCTATCCGCTCCTTTGCCTTAACATAAAAAAGCACGTAGTCGGTTCCCTATCGCATTCTCATGACCGCATCCGAAGTCCAACCCGTTTCCCTGGTCGAACTCGCCCAAAAGACCCGTCAGGCTGCCCGTCAGTTGGCGGTATTGCCCGCAGATACGAGAAACGAAGCGATTGAAGCGATCGCGCGATCGCTCGAAGCGGCGGCTCCCGAAATTCTCGAAGCCAATGCTCGCGATTGTCGGATTGCCGAGGAAAGCGGATTGCCCAAACCGATTTACAATCGCCTCAAACTCAGCAAAACGAAGCTCGATGGCGCGATCGCGGGGGTGCGCGATGTGGGCAAACTCTCGGATCCGGTAGGACACGTCCAAATTTGCCGGGAACTGGATCGGGACTTGCTCCTCAAGCGGGTGACTTGTCCGTTGGGCGTGTTGGGCGTCATTTTTGAAGCGCGACCGGATGCGGTCATTCAAATTACCAGTCTGGCGATTAAGTCGGGCAATGGTGCAATTCTTAAGGGTGGCAAGGAAGCGCTGCACTCTTGTCAAGCAATTGTTAAAGCAATTTACAAAGGATTGGACAAAACGAAGGTCGATCCGGCGGTCATTCAACTGCTGACGACGCGGGAGGAAACCCTGGAACTGCTGAAGCTGGACGAATACGTCGATCTGATTATTCCACGAGGATCGAATTCGTTCGTGCGCTTCGTGCAAGACAATACTCGCATTCCGGTATTGGGACACGCCGACGGCATTTGTCACGTTTACGTCGATAAGGCGGCGGCTCTGCAAAAAGCGGTCGAAATCGTCCTGGATGCCAAAACCCAATATCCGGCGGCGTGCAATGCCATGGAAACGCTGTTGGTGCATCGCGATATTGCCCAAGCATTCCTCAAGATTGCCGCACCGACGCTCCAGGCGCACAACGTGGAATTGCGAGGCGATCGCGACCTGTGCGAGTCTCTCGATATTACTCTGGCGACCGAGGAAGATTGGGCAACCGAATATACCGATCTGATTCTTTCGATTAAAACGGTCGATTCCCTCGAAGATGCGATCGCTCATATTAATACTTACGGTTCCGGTCACACCGACGCGATCGTGACCGAAGATACAGCCGCCGCCGACCTGTTTTTAGCACAGGTAGACTCGGCGGGGGTATTTCACAACTGCTCGACTCGCTTTTCCGATGGGTTCCGCTACGGATTTGGCGCGGAAGTGGGCATCAGCACCCAAAAGCTCCCTCCACGCGGTCCGGTCGGATTGGAAGGCTTGGTGACGTATAAATATCAGGTCAGCGGAAACGGTCACGTGGCGGCGACCTATGCGGGCGACAATGCCAAACCGTTTACCCATCGCGATTTGGATATTGTGTAGAGGGATGGATTCGATTCAACTGACGGGCATTCGCTGCTACGGCTATACGGGGTTTTTGCCCGAGGAAAAGGTGTTGGGACAGTGGTTTGAGGTGGATCTGACCCTGTGGCTGGATCTCTCGGCAGCGGGACAGAGCGATCGCATTGAAGATACCCTCGACTATCGCCAAACCATCGCCGGGGTGCAAGAGCTGGTCAAACACGCTGACTTTGCCCTAATCGAACGACTGGCGGAAGCGATCGCCGATCGCGTGCTACAACAGGATCGCGTCGAACGAGTCTGTACCCGCGTTTGCAAGCCTGCGGCACCCATCCCCGATTTTACGGGCAAAATTGCCGTGGAAGTGACGCGATCGCGCCCTAAAGGAGATTAGTCGGGCGGTACAGCGCATTT
>CAYQUF010000039.1:9560-24570 GCA_964420595.1 uncultured bacterium | reverse complement strand
TGGAAGTGACGCGATCGCGCCCTAAAGGAGATTAGTCGGGCGGTACAGCGCATTTCCCCGGTTACTGAGGGACACGTTCGTGCCAATCGAGGTGTAGTGCGCCTCACGAACAACTGCTCTATGATGCCATTAACTTGCCATTGCGCCTCGCCAGATCCCTCTATCGATCGCTGCCATGTTCGATCTCTCTAACGCCCTCTTCGCCTACATCGTCGTCGGTATCCTGATCCTGCTCGGTCGTTACGTTCGCCAGCGGATCGGATGGCTCAAAGCTCTCTACCTGCCCAGTTCGATCGTGGCGGGCGTTTTAGCGCTATTGTTGGGACCGGACGTCCTCGGCGCGATCGCTCGGGCAATTGAGGGAACCGATTCCCCCCTCGCCAATGGCTTGTTTCCCGACACCATGCGAGCGGTATGGGGACAGTCTCCCGGTATTTTCATCAACGTCGTCTTCGCAGCTCTGTTCATGGGGGCAGCTATTCCCAACCCTCGCGACATTTGGCGCAAAGCGGCACCGCAAGTGGCATTCGGTCAGAGTTTGGCGTGGGGACAGTATGTCGTCGGCTTGCTATTGGTACTGTTGGTTCTCAATCCCGCGTTCGGAATCGATCCCATCGCCGGGGCTTTAATCGAAATCGGATTTGAAGGCGGACACGGGACGGCGGCGGGAATGGCGGGGACGTTTGCCGAATTGGACTTTCCCGCCGGTTCGGATTTGGCTCTGGGACTGGCAACGGTTGGTATTGTCTCGGGGATTATTGCCGGAACCTTACTGGCAGATTGGGGTCGCCGCAAAGGACACGTCTCGCCCAAAATGTATCGCGATGGGGACGAGGAGGCGAGTGCCGATATCAGTTCCTCCGAACCCCGCGATATTCGGGAAGAACGCGCCCGCCTGATGCAAGATTTACTCGTCGATCCCCTTTCGTTGAATTTAGGATTGGTCGGATTGGCGATCGCGATCGGCTGGTTGCTGCTACAGTTATTCATCTGGATCGAATCGGTGACTTGGGGGCAAGGTGGCTTCCAAGTCTTTACTTACGTGCCCCTCTTCCCCATGGCGCTCATTGGCGGCATTATCGTCCAACTGACGCTGTTGCGATTGCGACTGGGAGCGTTGGTGGTGCGATCGCTGATGGGGAATATTGCGGGGGTTGCCTTGGACGTGACGGTGGTGACGGCGTTGGCGACGATTTCGCTGAAAGTCCTCGGCAGTAATTTCTTCCCGTTTGTCATCCTAGCCGTGGCGGGAATTGCCTGGAACGTGCTGGCGTTCGTGTTTTTAGCCCCTCGCTTGCTCCCGACCTATTGGTTCGAGCGGGGGTTGGGCGATGTGGGTCAGTCGATGGGGGTGACGGCGACGGGGATTTTGCTGTTGCGCATGGTAGACCCGCACAACCGTTCGGGGGCGTTTGAAAGTTTTGCCTACAAGCAGTTATTTTTCGAGCCGATTGTGGGCGGCGGCTTGTTTACGGCGGCAGCGCCGGCGTTAATCTTTCAGTTTGGAGCGGTGCGAATTTTAATCTTGGCGGCGGTTATTTTAGCCGGATGGTTGATTTTTGGATTCGTCAACTTTCGCAAGTCGGGGACGAGTCGGGAAGTGTGAAGACTTCCCAACTCGGACATCAAACGCCGACTAGGGATTCGGAACCCCAACGAAACGTCTCGTCGGTCGGTTCTACGGGCGTTAGCGCGTCTTGGTTTGCCGTTTCCTCGGACAATAATGCCAGAGTAGGCGTAGACACGATCGCCTCGCCGCGATCTAAGGCTTGACGCAGTTGGCGACCGCGTTTCCAAGCCCGAAATTTAAACACGTTCCAGCGAGGGTTGACGGGGTACAGTGCGAATCCCGATCGCAATGCGGGAATACAATCGCGATCGAAGGTCGTGCAGATTTTAACTCCCTCAGCCAGTTCGATGGTTTGGTAGCGATTTTGCTTTGGTGCGCTCAACACGATGGCTCACCCCCCTTAATTCAATTTACATAGTGCCGTGTCAGGGTTTGTTTGCCCCGACGGTTGTTCCGATGGGAAACCGCGAAAACTTGAAATAATCTTAAGAAACCGAGCGAATGGGTTCAAGTCCCTTAATGTGCCACTCGATCTCAATCCGGCAATCGGCGATCGAATTCAGTCGAACGTATACTCGGAAGCGATCGCCCAGGAACAAGGCTAGCGACAATAACGAGGACGAAAGCTATGACCGACGAAACTCAATCGATATTAGCGGCGAACCGCGAGTTTTATAGAGCGTTTGAGAAAAAAGATCTTGAAGCGATGAGTGCGATTTGGTCGAAAGGCACGGGATGTTCGTGCGTTCACCCCGGTCGCGGTATGATTCGCGGTTGGGATGCCATTCGCACTTCGTGGGAACAAATCTTCTCGCAGGCGGACTATCTCGAAATCGAGATCGACGCTGCCTTTGCAGAAGCTAACGGTAATATTGCCTATATTACTTTAACGGAAAACGTTATGCAAGTGACCCGCCGCCGACGCCTGCAAGCCCAATCGATTGCGACCAATATTTTTGAGGCAATGTCGGGTCGGTGGTATCTAGTTCACCATCACGGCAGTCCGTTGCTGCGTTAGATGGGTGTGACAGGGACGAAAGAGCGATCGCGCCGAGTCTCAATTCAAGCGATCGGGCAATCGTTAGGGTTCGAGTTCGGGCAACAGTTGAATGCCTCCCCAACGGCGAACTCGCGAGATCGATTGCGATTGCCAAATAGCTCGCCTATCGAGCGGCTTGCTAGCGCGATCGCGCAATATCTAACCTTTAGCGGCTCGAACCCCCTCGACCGTTTCGAGGAGGCGGGCAAGATTTAGGTTTCTTTGTTCAAAAACTTTTGGATTTGCCCCAAAGCCACTTGCAGGATGTTGTAACCTGCCCAACCCGCAGCTAACAGGATCGGCAGCAACACGACTAACCAACGCCAATCAAATTCCATTTTTGGATTCCCCCTTGTAACAAATGTTTAAATGCATTCTCATAAATTATATATACCTTATATTTTGCAATAATTTGTAGGAGATTTTCCCAGTTGGAGGCAAATTTTCCGATCGATCGCGCCTCGATGGGGCAATTTCCTTCACCCGCTCGTCCCCGGTGCCCGCTCGAATCCCAGGTCGGTGCCGCGATTGGCGTGAACGAGGGCGAGTTTCTCGTATTTGCGCGCGTGTTCGATTAAATCGGCGGCTTCTTCCTCGGAAACTTGGCGCAGGGGTTTGGCGGGAATACCCAACACGAGCGATCTCGGGGGAACGTCTTTGGCGACGACCGCTCCGGCGCCGACGATGCTCCCCTGTCCGACTCGCACGCCATTGAGAACGGTTGCGCCGATACCGATCAGGCTTCCCCGCTCGATATGCGCCCCGTGAATCACCGCTCGATGTCCCACGGTGACCCAATCTTCTAAGATGGTTGGCTCGCCGGGATCGCCGTGCAAAATCGCCCCGTCCTGAATGTTGGTACTTTTGCCAATTTCAATGCGTTCTACGTCGCCGCGCACCACGGCAGAATACCAAATGCTGGCACCCTCGGCGATGGCGATATTGCCGATGACGGTAGCATTTTCCGCCACAAAGGCGGCGCGAGAGCAATCGCAAGGCGACCAATAGGTCGGTGGGTTGAGCGGCGTCACGAATAATTGTCCCTCTCGAGGGTAAATTTGCACGTTGAATCGGGCGATCGGCGATCGAACGGCGATAACCGTTCCCGCAGGCATTCTATAATATTCTCAGACGGTCGATATCTCGATAAAGTATCGGAAGGAGATTTTTCCTTCCGCACCGATGAGCCACATGCACGATGCACATCCGTCGCGTGGATTTAAATGATGAATCCAGGCTGGCAGTACCCAATTTTCGGTCCGGAAATTCAGTGCCCTCACTGTCGTCAAACCATTCCGGCTCTCACGCTCACCGATACCTATTTGTGCCCGCGTCACGGTGCCTTTGAAGCGCATCCGAAGACAGGCGAACTCGTTCATCTCCAGTCCGGTCGCCACTGGCGGCGGTGGAAGGACGAGTGGTATCGACAGCACACCCATCCCGACGGGATCCGATTTGAAATTCACGAAGCGCTCGATCGCCTCTATACCCAAGGGTATCGAGCGACGCGGGTGATTATCGCCCAGCGCTATAAAGAGTTAATTGCGGCTTATCTCGATCGCACGACCCCCTGGCGCGATCGCGGCGAGTCGTCTAAACCCCGATTGTACGGCTTGCCGGTCGAGTTTAGCCCCGACCCGGAAGAAGAACCGTGTTGGGACGTGATTAATTTCGATTTGGAAAAAGAACCGGGCGTGCCGATTCGCTATCCGTACTTTCGATTATTCGAGTAAATTCAAAATCTTTCATGTTTCATCACGCTTCTATTCGCACCGCCGACATCCACCGCGCGATCGCCTTTTACGAACAGCTCGGTTTCGCGGTCTGCGAACGCTTTACCACGGGGTACACGCTGGCGTGCTGGATGGAAGGATTGGGAACGCGGATCGAGTTAATCCAAATTCCCCAACCGAAACCCGCTCCCGATGCCTTTGATGACGAGCATTACGTGGGATACTACCATCTCTCGTTCGACTTAACCGAAGCGGTTCCCGACTTACCGGGATGGCTCGATAAGGCGCGCGACAAATTTGCCCGAGCGAGTGAAGAGGCTCCCGAACAATTTGCGCCGCTGAAAGTCTTGCTCGAACCGCAACAACAAGCAATCGGCAATAATATCTACGAAGTGACATTTATTGCCGATACAGACGGACTCCCGCTGGAATTTATTCGATTGTTGCAATCGGGTGGATCCTAACAGGCGATCGCCCCGACTCAGGCTGAATCGATCTTAACTCAGACCGTCGCGTCGGTTGCTGCCTGGATACGGGGAAGTATCGGACGTTTCTTCGGATTGGACGAGCCGCGTTGAGGCATTTTCAGCGGCGAACAACGGGAAGACGACGCCAGAGCAGAGGATCGCGATCGAACTAGTTAAGGCAAAAGCAGTACGCATTTTTAATAGATTTGTATAGAACCTTCTATCTTCTAGATACGACGGTCTTTTCGAGCGATCCGGACGTTTCAAGTCAGCGATCGATATAGCCTTTCCAAGGTTGATGGGGTATACTCTCTGTTGCCCGTTGCCTTCCTCTACTGAGGTGTACCGCCACCGATCTAGAGCAATCAATCTGATTGCAGATCGCTCGATCGAGGGGACAACCAAAAATTTGCCATGATAGTTTTGATTGCATTTAATAGTACAAGTTCGCGGTCGTACTGTAAGTTTGAACGGGATCCCTTTACGCAATCTTTACAAGAAATTTAAGCAAACTTTATTCAAACCGCATCAATTCGTGTCACCTCGATTCCTCTTGTTGCTATGGATCGGAACGGACTAGGGATCTGAATGAAGCCATGCGGGCAATTGGGCAAAATAATAACTAAAATCAATAACTTCTATCATTGAATTTAATATTTAATGCCATCGATCCGCTTGAGGGTATCCTTGATTAATCCTGAAAGTCACGAATCTTTCCCAAGACAACTCTCGTCTGTTGCGGATAGAGGGAGTCAAACCTCGAATCATCAAAGAGTCGATCCGATCGGGTGAAGCGATCGCGCGATCGATCGTCCTATCCTGCCCCTAAAGTTACACGCCGAGGTGCTTGAGACTATGATGAGTGGATTTGAATTTTTCTCCATCGTTGCCCTAATTGTCTACATTGCCGTCTGTTTTGGCAAAATTGCCGAAAAGCACGGTCAGAATCCAATTTTGTTTGGCGTTCTCTCCGTCATTACGCCGATTAATTTAATCATCCTGGGATATTGGGCGTTCTCCGAACCGGGTTACGCGCGCGCGAGACGGCGACAACCTCGATGAGTTGAGTCAAGAATTACTTTAATTGTATATTTTGCGATCGAAAATGAGTCAGGTTATATTTGAACTTTTCGGTACGTGCGGGGGGAATGCCCTCGGCGTTCCCATCGAATTCCGCAGCCCGGCGAAGGAACGCCCCTCGAACGATTCGAGTCCTGCGTGTTAAAACAAGCTGGACGACAACGAGGACTCCAAAGAATGCTCCCAAGTGCAGAATTGCGTTGGTTCTATCCCGGTGCTGTCCCGCAAGACGTGCGACAGTGGTTCGAGGGCGACTGTCCCGGAGATTGGATCGAACCGCCCGAAACTCGCGAAGACGTGTATTTATTCGTTCCCGGCTCCGAATTTCTCAACCTCAAACACCGTCAGGGACGCATGGAACTCAAATGGCGCAAAGCCGAATTGGGCGTCCTGCGGTTTGGCGACAAATGGGAAGGGAGAGCCGAGCAATGGGTCAAGTGGCTGTGCGAAGATCCTGGTGTCGATTCGATGCTTCCCGAAGATGTCCTCGAACGCCAGCACTGGATTGCCATCCAAAAAACGCGATCGCGCCGAATGTACCGCCTGGATGCCAATCGCCAAGTCGAACCCGTTCCCCCCGACCGCTACATCGAGTGCGGCGGCGGTTTGGAACTGACCCAATTAACCGTCAAAGGGCAATCCTGGTGGAGTTTGGGATTCGAGGTCTTCGGCGAAACGCGCGACCTGTCCGTTCCCCTAGAAGCGATCGCCCACGCCATCGCGCCAACTTATAACGCCTCGCCCTTAAAACTTAGCAATTCTTATGCATACCCGACCTTGATGTCGGAGTTAAGCTAGAAGTAGAAGCATTATTTTTGGAGGGCAATCCAGATGAGCTATCAGAAAATTCTCGTCGCAATCGACCAATCCTCGCGCGCCGATACAGTCTTCCACAAAGCCCTCGATATCGCCAAGAAGGACGGCGCCGAACTCTTCATTTTCCACTGCATCAACGTGCAGCAAAGTGCCGAGATGGCTCCCTTGGTCGAAACTGGGGTTGGCATTAACCTGGCCGCCGGTCGCACGGCATTGCAAGTGCAGCAAGAAATGCTCGAAAAAGAAGAGCAAAGAGTCAGCGAGGTGCTGCAAAGCTACCATCAGAAAGCCACCAACGAAGGCGTCACTGCCCAATTCGATCGCAAAGTCGGCGATCCGGGAACGTGGATTTGCAACATGACCCGCTCTTGGGGCGCAGATTTAGTCGTACTCGGTCGTCGCGGACGTCGGGGATGGACGGAAATCCTCCTGGGTAGCGTCAGCAACCACGTGGTTCACAACGCCCCGTGTTCGGTGCTGGTGGTCCAAGGCGAACCGGATCCCTCGGAGCGATAGCGCGCTTACCAGGTCGGATCGATCGTTAAATTAACCGTCAAGTGCGATCGCCCTGGCGGAACGGCACTAATGCACGAACAGATAAACTGTCCGTCGTCGAGTTCCACTTCGCAGGCGTGACACGATCCCATCAGACATCCCGTGGGAATCAAAACGCCCGCACGATTGGCAACGTCGAGTAATGGTTCGCCGACTTCAGCATCGACGGTGACGTCATCGGGCAAAAATTGGATACGAACGCTCATGGGAGTTGGAGTCTGGTTGTGCTGTGCTGGGTTGACCTTCAAGGATTTCCAAATGGTTTTAATTTGGAAAACAGATTGGTGTCGAAATTTTAAGTTCGATAACGCTATTTTAACGTTTCGTCCTGGCACGTCACCTAAGTCCGCGAGAAGGCTCCCATCAGAAGCTTCGATGTGACGGCGAGGTGAATGGCGGCGTCAACAGTTCAAGAAGGCAGCGGGTCACTTTAATAATCGATGCCGCGTTTTAACTCTACCCCTTGATTGGCATAGTGCTTGTGACAGTAGACCTCTGAGTGAACGCCAGCCAGGTCGAAATAAGCGGGTTGATTTTTACAGCGTCCGGTAATAATCACTTCCGTATCGCGGGGCTTGCGCAGGAGTGCCTGCACGATTGGTTCTTGGGGGAGCAAGTCCAGATCCACCGTGGGATTGAGTTCGTCGAGGACGATGGTTTTGTACAACCCGGAGGCGATCGCGGCGCGAGCGATTTCCCAACCCCGTTCGGCTTCGATAAAATCTAACTCTTGCTGCTGTCCCCGCCAGACGATCGCGTCTCGACCGCAACGTTGGTGATCCACGAGGTTGGGATAGCTGGCTTGCAACGCCGCGATCGCCGCATCTTCGGTATACCCTATTCCCCCTTTCAACCACTGCACGATCAGCACCCGATGGGATTTATCGCGACCGATGCCTTTGCCGATCGCCTGCAAGGCTTTCCCTAACGCACTGGTAGACTTTCCTTTTCCGCTGCCCGTATAAATTTCGATCCCCTCAATCCCCCGTTCTCTGGCGACCCGATGGTCGTGGGGTTGCATTTCCGAGTGCAAGTCGGCGATATCGATGAGGGACTGGGGGGCGGCGCGTCCGGTGGCGATGACTTCCAGATAGCCGGGTTTGCGCTTCAGGGTACGAACCACCTCGTCGGCGGGTAACAACCCCAAATCCAACACGGGGTTAATCTCGTCGAGGACGACCACCGAATACAGTCCGGAGGCGATCGCTCCTTTGGCGACATCCCAACCCCGCTGGGCTTCGAGGCGATCGAATTTGGTAATTTCATCCGCGCCGAAATATTCTGCCCGTCCGGTGCGAACTTGGTCGATCAGGTGGGGAAATCCTTGCTGCAACGCCGCGATCGCCGCATCTTCGTCGTATTCCCGTTCGGGACCCTTAAGAAACCGCAACAGCAGCACCCGACTCTGCTGGGGTTTGTCGATTCCCAATCCAATCGAGCGCAGCACCACGCCTAACGCCGCCCGAGATTTGCCTTTTCCCGCGCCATCGTAGACGTGAATCTGCCCGACAGCGCGTTCTGCCATCACTTGCGCCGTCCGAATGCCAATACCGGTTCTGGTCATATTTTGTCGTCTGCGTGCCTCACGAACACCCTACAATAGCAGATCGAAGGCACTTCTAGAACGCCGCGCCATGCTTCCCCTTGTTTTGCCCGTCCGAGCGATTATTTTTCAAGTGTTATTTTTGCTCGTGGCGATCGCCTTAGAAGCGTTAATCTTTCGCTGGCGCTTGCAACTTCCCCGGCATACGTGCATTGAATATGCAGCGTCGCTGAATCTTTTAGCAACGAACGTGGGATGGCTGATTTTCTTTACCATTCAGGGCTTACCCTTTTTCCAGGGAGTTCGCCTCGATTTGATGGGGTTTATCTTTTTCAATCGCTTTCATTCTGCCAATATTCAAGGGTGGACGATTTTGACTGGATTCGCAATTTTTATCGGAACGTTGTTATTTAAAGTTTTAGGATTGCGGCTGTTGCAAATTTGGGACGTGCTTCCCTTACCCCTTTTTTCTAGAGAGAGTGCGCGAATCCCGAATGTATTTCGCCCGATTCTGCCCGCGCACGTCAAGCGCCAGCAGGCGATCGCTATTCTGTGGGGACACGCCGCCAGTCACAGCCTGATTCTCATCCTTTTGGCGCTCGTTCAGTTTGAGGTGTTGTAACCCGTGACAGCGATTTTTAACTGGCTCGAACAACAACTCAAACCCCCGCAACTGTTTTCGTGGCAAACGTTTGTTTTAATCGCGATCGCCTCGTTACTGGCATCATTCGTGTTTCACGACACTCAAATTGCACCCGTTGCTGCCCGAGTCATTTATATTTGCGGGTGGATTTTCTTTATCCTCGGCGTGGCATGGTGGCAGATCGAACAACCCTGGCGGCTCTTTGGATTGTTTGTCGGTCCTTGGTTGGTTAGCGCCATTATTTGCACGGTCTTTTTAACCAATATTTCCAATCGATTTGCGATCGTGATTTGGTCGGTTTTAGGAGCCGCGATCGCTCTAATTCCAGAATTTTTTACCAAAGACAATCGCCTTCAGTTTATGCCGCCGGACAAGCGACCGCAAGCGGCGATCTTGGTTTTATCGGGAGTCCTCCTGGCGTGCTGGCTGCAATTTTATTTCGTCATTCAAGACTGGCTGAACGAGTATCCCAGCTTGCAGTTTGATTTTGCAGCCTTCAATCGCAGTAACTTTGTCATCGCCATCGGATCTCCCCAACTGGTGCGAGAATGGCAAGTGCTCGATGCGGTAAAATCGGTGTTCGACGAGGAACTACTCGATGTCCCGTGGTCGCAGGCAGAACGGTGGCTGTACGATCGTCGAGACGGAATCCTCGATCGCGATCGCTTTCAAGCGTATCTCGACGACCGACAAGACCTCGAGGAAAATTCGCTGTGGCGTCCGCAGTTTAAAATTACTCGGGATGGGTCGGATTACGTATTAACCATTTCGGTGATTTGGGAAGGACTGACGCCAATCGATGGAGGGTATGCGGTACAACAAACGTGTCGGGTTCGCAAAGTCACGCGATCGCGCGATGAGAATGCCGAGTCGAGTGCGAGAAGTATTCTAGAGTGCGATCCCATTCGTCCGTTTAGTTCGGAGCAGGAAAATTAAATGGCAATCGATTTATTCAAACGCAATCCCATTCATCCCGGTAGTATTGCCACGATCGCGGCGAACGTATTCCGAGAGTCCATTCGCGATCGCATTTTGTATTTAATTGGATTGTACGCGCTGGCATTAGTTGCGGCGGTGGCGCTGTTACCTAAAGTGTCGGCGGGAACGGAAAGTAAAATCATTTTAGATGTCGGTCTGGCGGCAATGGAATTGTTGGCGCTGGTGGTCACGGTATTTGTTGGGACGGCATTAATCAATAAAGAAATTGACAAGCGAACGGTGTTGATTTTGGTATCGAAACCAATTTCGCGTGCCGAACTGATTCTTGGCAAATTTTTAGGATTGTCGGCGGTGATTGCCGCATTGGTCGCATTGATGACGCTGCTGTATTGCGGATTTTTTAGCTTTGCTGGCATCAACTATCCCCTCGGCAGCATTTTACTCGCCGCACTCTATTTATTTTTCAAACTCGGGTTAATTATTGCCGTCGCCGTCCTATTCGGCGTCTTTATGAGTTCGCTCCTCGCCACGATATTGACCTTTGCCATCTACCTGGTGGGAAATTTCAGCCGCAGCTTGCTCGAACTCGGACAAACGATCGACAGTACCGGATTGCAAGCGATTCTGACCGGACTCTATCTTGTCCTGCCCGATTTGTCTCGTTTGGATCTCAAAAATGATGCGGTTTACGGGTCGGCGGCACTTCCCGATATCGGCACCTTATTATTTAATGTCGGATACGGGATCGTGTATGCGGTGTTTCTCTTGGCGATCGCGATTTTGATTTTTTCTCGACGTGAATTTTAGGGAATTGGTTAACAATCTCGATCTAATTCAAGTGGAGTTTTTAACGCAATTGTCGCAACTTCCGCATCGTTGCAAGCGTTCGGCTTCCCGTTGGAATCCAAAGGCGCGTAATAGAAACCTCCAGCGACAGTCTCGCGTTTTCAAATACTGTTCCAATTGGGAATACGCCGCGAACGCCGTGGGAGGTTTGGGAGAAATCGAGCGATCGATCTCGAAATGGAACGGATCCCGCCAACGCAATTGACCCGCACTGTGCAACAATGATAGCGCGATCGCCCCGTCGGGATATTGCCGGATGGCTTCGCTGACGTTTCCCCTTTGGGGCAATTGGCGGGCAAGTTGTCGGGCGCGGCGATATTGCGATCGCAATCGCTCGAGCAAAAATTTCCGTCGCTGCTTGTCTTGGGGATCCAACCATCCGGTCGGTTCGCTCGCCAGCGTCAGAGCTTCGGCGGGTTGTCCGTCTCTCCCGGCGCGTCCCACTTCTTGCACGTATTCCGACAGTAAGGCGGGTGCTTGATAGTGAATCACCCAACGACAGTCGGGTTTGTTAATGCCCATTCCGAAGGCAGAGGTACAGACGGTAAACTGGATCTCGCCGCCGATCCAGTCGGTTTCGATCGCCCGTCGCAGGTCGGGACTCAAGCCAGCGTGGTAGGCGCGGACGGGATAGCCCAAATCGTGCAACCATTCTGCCAGTTCTTCGCTATCGCGGCGCGTGCGAACGTAGACCAATCCGCTCTGAGGCGATCGCGCTTGGATAAAGTGTAACAGCGCGTTTTGGCGGGATTTCGGCGTACAGGTGCGTCGGACGGACAGGTGCAAGTTGGCGCGATAGGGATTAATTAGAAATTGCTGCGGCTGTCGCAGTTTCAGGGTTTGGCGAATTATCGATTGCGCGCGAGGATCGGCGGTGGCGGTAAAAGCGGCGATCGCAATTTGGGTTCCGGTGGGTTTGACCTTCAGCAACGCAGACCGTATGGCCCCCAAACGGCGATAGGTGGGACGAAAGGTGTCTCCCCACTGCACCAAACAGTGCGCTTCGTCGAGAATCAGACCGTTGATGGGAATGTGCGGTTGGCACAGGCGCTCCCAAATCGGCGGCGACAGTAAGGTTTCGGGAGAGAGATAAAGCAAGCGCAAGCGATTTTGGTCTAGGCGTTGCAGGGTTTGTCGTTTTTGCGACTTGGACAGTTCGCCGTGAAGAGACGCTGCATTTAAGCGGCGATCGCGCAATTCTTGCACCTGGTTTTCCATTAAGGCGACTAAGGGAGAGATCGCCAGGGTCACTCCGGTTTGCAAGAGAGCGGGAAGTTGAAAGCAAATCGATTTTCCACCCCCCGTTGGCATGACGACCAAGGCATCCCGTTTTTGCAACAAGCAGCGGACGATTTCGCCTTGAGGCGGTCGAAAGTCATCGTATCCCCAAATTTGTTGGAAAGCAGCCCGCGCGTCTTGCCAAGCTTGAGAGGGGTCAAGGGGGCGATCGCTCATGAGCGCAAGGAGATCGAGAATCAGTGTTATTAGTTTACCGAAAAACTTGGGTCTAAAGCCCCGTCCCTCTAGGACGGCTTTTTAGGTTATACTATTTTGCGTCAGGTTATCCCACGCCAATGATTGTCCTAGAGTTTAAAGCTAAAGGGAAACCCACTCAATATAGTGCCATTGATGAGGCCATCCGAACGGCTCAGTTCATCCGTAACAAAGCAGTCCGCTTTTGGATGGACAATTCAGGAGTTGGGCACAAGGATCTGTATCGCCTCAGTAAAACTCTTAGAGACAAGTTCCCGTTTGCTAAAGACTTAAACTCTAGTGCCTGCCAAGCCTCCATTGAAAGAGCCTATTCTGCCATCTCTCGATTCTACGAGAACTGTCGAAAAGCCGTTCCAGGTCAGAAAGGTTATCCACAGTTTAAAAAGAACGGTCGCTCAGTGGAGTATGGGACGCCATCAGCGACCCGATCAGAATCGAGGAAGTCCAGCCAAATCCGAAGCTATAACCGATCGGGGTTCCGACCAATAAGGGGAGCAGGAAGGTCGCCAGACCGAATCCCATGGAGCGGTCTTTGGTTTTGCGGAATTCTTCCAGGTCGATTTCCAACCCCGCCACGAACATCAGGTAAATTTTGCCGATGTCCGAGAGGAGTTTCATCGTCTCGGAGTCGGCGTCGAGCAGTTGCAGTCCGTTTTGACCCAACACCACTCCCGCGACGAGCAATCCGACCAATCCGGGGAGCCGCAGTCGCTCGAAGATTGGCGGAACGGTCAAGATGACCAATAGGAGAATGGTAAACGAAACAATGGGGCTATCGGGTAACCCTTGCAGTATTTGTTCCATCGAGGTGTTCTGGAGCTATTCCATGTCGAGCCAATTGCATTTCATAGTAGACGAGTTGGTGGCATTTGGGAGCGGGGGATGGCAATTTTGGCATGAGGGGAAGGGGTAGAAATCTTGGCGATCGCCTGGTTGGATGGTGCGGTACAATGATGGGAATCAGGAGATTTTGACAACTCAGGGGGCGATCGGCGATTGGGTTTCATGGCAAATGTTAGGAAACTGAATGGAGTTTGGCAATTTACCTCGGAACAAGCACTGGAAGATTTTGTCTGGGATCGGTTACCCCAACTGCTCGACCTCGAACCTCTGGAAAGACAATATTTTCCCACTTCACAAAACCGCTGCGATATCTTGGCAAGAGGCGATCGCGGACAACTTGTCGTTCTCGAACTCAAGGTGGGAACAGACGATGGAATCATTTCGCAGCTCACTCGATACTATCATGCTTTGCAGGGCGAACGTCCGTTTCAAGAGGTTATTGATTACAATCTCCCCCTTCGCTTGATTGCCTTGGCACCCGAGTTTCACGACAGCAACTTTATCGATATTCAGTACAGTCGTTTGTCGTTTGAACTGTTGCGCTACGAGCTGGAAAATGCTGGCGAACAGCCCTATTTTCGGCTGTACGAGTATCCGAGGAATGAGGAATTGTCCGCTCAGGTGGTTCCGGTGGAGGTGGAGGAGGAAGAAGAGATCGATGCGCCACCGAGGGGGTTGAAGAAATTATTGGATAATTGTAGCGATCGCGAACGTCAAGGCTTTTTAGCGATGCGACGTAAAATTCTATTATTCGATCGCCGCATTCGGGAAGAAAATAAAAACGGTGTTATTGCCTACTCCCGTGGAAAACGTTTGCCATTGGCTGAATTTCGCTTCGACGAGAAGAGGCAGCGAGTGTTTCCCTATTTGTATTTACCTTTCTTTAAACGGAGAGGGAGAAAGAAGTTCTGGGTTGATTCTGGTGATATTTCTGTTGAAAGATCCAAAATATGGACAGATGGTGAAGTTGTAAATCATATTGGATATATGCCAAAACGTAATAAAAAATTAATCACGTACGATGAATGGATATCTGGAGAGTTCGAGCTAAGTAAGCAAGCACTTAACTCGTTGCAGGGTTACCGTTCATTAAGTTGGAGTCGATCTGGAGATGAAAAACTTAAGGATCGCACTTTTCGAGAACAATTAATCAAGAAATGGTTTAATCCTAAGTTATATATTTTAGGACTGGCAATACCTATCAAAGTATATTGTCGTTTCCTAGAGGAGCGACAACTGGTTGAGTCTCCTACTGAATACACTTCCCTGGATCGACTCGTCGATCTAGCCTTACAAGAGTTTGATAAAAAAGCTCGTTCATAAAACTGGATCGACCCAGGATATCCCGCTGGCGAAAGCGCTAAAGCGCTTACTACGAACCCGTATATGAATACACTTCCCTGGATCGACTCGTCGATCTAGCCTTACAAGAGTTTGATAAA